>CAJBIL010000338.1 GCA_903953145.1 uncultured beta proteobacterium | reverse complement strand
CCGCCCGGCGCATCGAGCACATCTACAGCCCGTTTGACAGCGCCGGGATTCACCTTGACGCCACCGAACCAAGCGGCACAGCCAAATGCCCCGGCACCCCTTACATCCTGCACATCGGCCGCTTCGCAGCACAAAAACGGCACGATCTCCTGCTCGATGCTTTCAGCAGACTACCGCCGACGCATCAACTGGTCCTGCTCTGCCACGATGACGCTGCGCTACAAGCGATGATTACGGAGCGCAATATCGCCGGCCGGGTGACCGTTGCCGGCTTCCAGCCCAATCCCTATCCGTGGATCGCCAACGCCGCGCTGCTGGTGCTTTGTTCCGACCATGAAGGCATGCCCAACGTGCTGGTCGAGGCACTGCTGCTCGGCACGCCAGTAGTCAGCACTGATTGTCCTTCCGGACCACGCGAAGTCCTGCGCGACGGTATCTGCGGCCATCTGGTGCCGTGTGATAACGCCGTTACACTGGCCGCGGCAATCAGCGAAGCCCTGAGCGAAAAGCGCGGATCAAGACCGTTCGACCCCACGCCTTTCCTTCCCGACACCATTGCCGAACAGTTTGAACGGCTGGCAGCCGAGGCCGACTGATCATGTGCGGCATCCTCGGACTGATTGACACGCCTTGGCGCACCAGCGCCGGTACAGCACTTGCCGCGCTCGCCTCACGCGGGCCGGATGAAAACACATTGACCGACACGGGGCGCGCGATTTTCGGCCACACCCGCCTAGCAGTGATCGACCTCGCTGCCGGCAAGCAGCCGATGCGTTCGCCCGACGGCCGCCTGACACTGGTATTCAATGGCGAAATCTACAATTTCCGCGAATTACGCAATGCGCTGGAAATCCTGGGTTATGTTTTCACAACCCGTTCCGACACTGAAGTCATCCTGCACGGCTATGCTGCATGGGGTCGCGACCTGCTACCGCGACTCGATGGCATGTTCGCCTTTGCCATTTGGGATCAGCAGCGCGCGAAGCTCTTTGCCGCACGCGACCGGCTCGGCATAAAACCCTTCTTTTATTCGGCGACACAAGGCTTTGCCTTCGCCTCGACGCTGGCCCCTTTTTTCCAGCTAGCCGGATTTCCCCGACGGCTCGACTACGAGGCCCTGCGCGACTACCTCGCCTTCCAGACCTGCCTCGCGCCACATACGCTACTGGCCGACGTGCGCCAACTGCCGCCCGCCTCCTGGCTCAGCTTCGATGCGGATAGCCGGCATATTGAATCCGGACGCTGGTGGACGATCCCCGCGCCGGACAAAGTTGCGATCACACCCAACGAGCTGACAGCCAGCATCGACGCGGCATTCAAGGAAAGCATCAAACGCCAGCTGGTTGCCGACGTACCACTCGGCGCCTTCCTCTCCGGCGGCATCGACTCCAGTCTCGCTGTACGTTACATGGCTGAAGCCGGTGCAAGCCCATTGAAAACCTTCTCAATGCGTTTTGCCGAAGAAGGCTATGACGAAACCGATGCCGCCCTGGCCGTCGCCCGCGCCTTCGGCACCGAGCACACCGTGCTCGAAGCACCCGCGATTGATGCAGAGACTTTCACCCGTGCCATCGCCGACCTCGACCAGCCACTGGCCGACCCGGCCTATGTGATGACCTGGGAACTCTCACGGCAAACACGCCGGCACGTAACCGTGGCGCTCTCCGGCGATGGTGGCGATGAACTATTCGCCGGCTACCCGCGATTTATCGACGAAGAGGCATGCTTCCCGCAACGCCCCGGCCAGGCAATGTTGCGCCGCCTGATCAAAGCCGGCATTGCCCCGGGATCGCTTACCCGGCGTGCACTCTGGGGGCAGGAATTACTACGCTACCGCCGCGTCGAACTGGGCCCCTGGCCCCGCTCACGCAAAAGCCTCGCCGCTTATTTATCGCCTGACGCCTACCAGCATGCACACCCGGAAAATACGCTGGGACTCTGGCAACAGCAAGCCAATGCCTTCGGCGGCCAGATGGATACGGCAAGCCTGATGCGTGCTGACCTATGGACCTACCTCTCGGAAAACTGTCTGGCAAAAACCGACCGCGCAAGCATGGCGCATGGCCTCGAAGTACGCGTACCGTTACTCGGCCAACCGGTACTCGATGCCGCCTTGCGCTTGCCGGCAAGCGTTCATTTTGATAACGGTGGCGGCAAGGCGATCATGCGCTGCATCGCCCGCGACAGCCTGCCTGAAGCCGTCTGGAACCGGGAAAAGCATGGTTTCTCGGTACCGCTCCACGCGTATTTCAACGGGGCCTGGCAGAGCGCCTGCGAGGCAGCGATTGCCGACTGCGCTAGAATCGCACCTTTCCTCGACACGCCAGCAGTCACACGATTATGGCAGGAAGCCCGCGCTGGTAAAGCGTCACGACGGCTGGCTTATACACTGGTCGTGCTGCTGCTCTGGCTTGATCAAAAGCGCGTGTTATTCAACCGTTAGACACGCTGCATTTCAAACAAGGACAAGCTGATGTTTCGTAAAGGTGGAAAAACCGACAAGCGCCTGAAAAAAATTGTCTGGCGCTGGCAGCAGCCACCCTGGGCAGAAAATCAGGGAATCTGGCTACCTTGCAACCAGCCCGGCATTGCACCTGGGATTGCACGACAAATCTACTTTGGCGAATACGAAAGCAAGGAAGTCGATATCGTCGCCAGCAAGCTCGAAGCCACGGATACGGTCGTCGAGGTAGGTGCGGGACTAGGGTATTTGTCCGCTTTCTGTGCCAAACGCATCGGCAATCAGCAGGTTCATACTTTTGAAGCGAATCCGGCGCTCATGCCGCTGATCCACGCAACGCACGAACGCAATGCCATCGCGCCAAGTGTTCACAATGTACTGCTGGCACGGGGAGACGGTGAATGCACCTTTTTCGTTGAGCCGGAATTCTGGGCATCGTCCACGACAGCCCGCAGCCCAAACGCGCAGGCCATCAAAGTACCGCAGCGCGATCTTAATGCGGAGCTCGCACGACTGTCTCCCACCTTTCTGATTGTGGATATAGAAGGGGGTGAGGCAGATTTTTTTGCCTACGCCAATCTTGCCGGCGTCCGGAAGATCTGCCTTGAAACGCACCCGGACGTGCTCGGCAACGATGGTATAACAACGGTATTTTCCCGTTTATTCGCCCAAGGATTTCTGCTCGATTTCAGCCTCATCCGGAAAAATGTCTTTTTCTTTTATCGCCCTCGCTGAAGTGCGGAAATACACTTCCGGCAGCGGGAATAAGGCCGCAGATTTCTGCGACCCGGCACGACGCATCAACTAAGCGCCGATGAGCATGCACGACGCACCTTTACTGTCCCTTGTCATCCCGGTCTATAACGTTGCGCCTTACCTGCGTGCCTGCTTTGACAGCATTCAGCGACTGACGCCGCCCGTCGAAGAAATTATCGTGGTTGACGACGGATCAACGGATGACTGCCCTGCCATTCTGGCGGAATATGCTGAAAAAATGCCGCAAATGCGTGTTATCCGTCAGGAAAACGGCGGGCTATCAGCCGCACGCAATACCGGAATGAAGCACGCCACCGGAAAATATCTCGCCTTTGTTGATTCCGACGATTTTCTGGCGCCGGCAGCCTACGCCCGCCCCCTCGAACGCGCCGAAGCAGAACAGCTTGAGATGGTCATTTTCAATGCGAACTTTCACTTCGAGGGGCGTCAAAACGACCGGGCAATTTATGAGGCAATGCCCGCCACCGGGGTTATTTCGGGCGACGACTGGTTGCGCAGACGACTACAGAAAAACCAACTGCCGCATATGGTCTGGATGCACCTTTATCGCCGTGACTTCCTCCTGAATGGCGGTTGGCAGTTTGTGCCAGGTCTGATCCACGAAGACGTCATCTGGACAACACAGGTGCTGTTGGCCGCGCATCGAATCGCTTACGAGCCAAATATTGCGTATTTTTATCGCCTGCCGATTCGGCGATTCTCATCAGAACAAAACCAGCGGCGTCTGGAGAAAATCGTCGCCAGCAGTGTCTTCAATGCGCATGCCCTTGAGAAATTGCTGACCTCCCGTTTGATTGATGACGAATTGCAAAAACTCATCAGACATCAATTGGTCGATGGCGCTTTCTCGGTATTCCACAAACTGGATCAAATGCCTGATCATGCTGCAAGAAAGTCCATTATTTCCCGACTTCGTCAGGAGAACTGGTTTGGTTTTCTTTGGCAGAATGCGTCTGGCTTATCTCAGCATCGCAAAATCGCCAAACGTTATTTGCGTTCATTTCTGGCCCGCTGAAAGTCATCGGTGAACCTGCCCGCGCTGCGCCCTCCCTCCCTCCTGCTCAAATACGCACCCTATTTGTTCTGGGTGAGCCTGGCGGTGTATGCCTTTACCTTGCCAATCAGCAACACCATCGCCGTCCGCAACCTCGCTTTTGTTTTACTGATTTTTTCGACGCTTTGCCTGTGCATTGGCGCCCGCCAGTGGCCGATGCTGCCATTAAAGCGCGCCTGGGCGATTTATGGCGCTATCGCACTGATTTCATGCCTCTACGCGGTCGACCCGCTCTCATCACTCGGCGAAATCAAGGTGGAGATTTTTTACTGTGTTTTAATTTTTTCAATTGCATTTACCTGGGCAAAACTTAACGACATTCTGCCTAAATTTGCATTCGTTGCTGCAACTTGCAATCTGATACTGGTTGTCACTGCATTAAGCGTCTCCGGCATGGATAAGTCGTGGGGGCAGATTCTTGCCCTGCCGGGCTGGGCACGCGCCGGATTCAATACCAACTACATTCTGTGCGTCTTCCCTTTGCTCTGTTACCTTGCCTGGACGCAATGGAACAAAGGGAACCGGCGGTTATCTGCGGGCATCACCACCCTCCTGGCACTCGATATTCTGGCGATGATACTGAGCTATAACCGTCAAACGATGGTCGCACTGGCGGCCGGCATTTTTTGCGCAGCAGCCTTGCTGTTGCGCAATCAATTCACCTGGAAACGGGCTGCGGCTTTCCTGGGTACTCTGTGCCTGGTGGCAGCACTGCTCGCGACACAAATGCTTCGTCGTGCGGAGACCCGGGAAAGCGTAGATCAGGTTGCGCATACCGCAGTGGCGCAGGATGTGCGCTGGCCACTGTGGAAATTCTCGGTCGAGAAGATCATCGAACACCCGCTGACCGGCGGCGGCTTTGGCCGTGCCGTTTTCGACAAGCTGTACCCTGAATTCATGCCTGAAAACACCATGCTCTGGCACGCGCACAACATGCTGCTGAACAAGGGGATTCAGATGGGCGTCCCCGGCATTCTGGCGTTTCTGTTTCTCTGGTATGCCCTTTTGCGTGCTTTCACCAGATATCTGGCGGATGCACCTGACAAGCGGCTTATCGCTATTGCCGGCATCTCGACACTGACCATAATTTTCATGAAAAACATGACTGACGATTTTTTTCTCCGCGATATGGCTTTGTGGTTCTGGCTGGTCAACGGCATATTGCTCGGCAGCTTGCAAAATAGGGCGAGCCATGCAGCGCGCCCTCCTGCACAGCCGTGAGCAAAAAAATCTTCCAGATCAATCTGCAACCGCACTTTGGGGGTGGTGAGGTATATACCGCCTTCCTCTGCCGTGCGCTGGATCGACTCGGCGTCAGCACGACGCTGTTTGCCCACCCCGATGCCACGTTCTGGGGGCAACTCGGCCTGCCGGCCACGACGCGGATTGAGCGCACACCTGATGCAGCTGCGGTACTCGCGACCCTGCCACGCGCGCCCCTCTGGCTGCTCAGTCACGGCCCCTTGCCGCAGTGCATTCTTTCCGGCCGCGATCCGCACTGGTTGCTGACGGCAATGGCGCACATGCCGCTACAGGGTCGCAACCCACGCAGTTTTGATCGACACGACATGGTTTTCCCGGTATCCGGCTGGGTTCGGTCAGGGCTGATTGATGCTGGCGCAGCCGCCTGGAACGAAGCCCTTTACGGCGTCGCCGATGTTGATCACCGGCCGGAAGCAGCAAACCATGCAATTCATCGTCAATCCCGCTACGACTGGGATCGCCGCAAAGTACGCGACCGCCTGCTCGGCCATCTGCAACCATTTATTCAGCCCTTTTTTAAGCAAGTCACCTTCGAGAAGCGCCCTGGCCTGACCCTGGGCATCGTCTCGCGGCTGACGCCGATCAAGCAGTTTCCCCTGCTTTTCTCCAGCTTGGCGCCGGTGCTGGCACGTTATCCGATGGTTAATCTGGAAATTTTTGGCAGTGGCGGTTACGCCTCAGTACGCGACCTGGACCAGGTATTGGCGCCAGTTGCCAGGCAAGTGCGCTTCTGGGGACAGCAAACCGATGTGCGTGCAGTTTTCAAAAAACTTGATTATCTGATGACCGGGCTACCCGAAAAAGAGGCGCTTGGCCTCAACGTCATCGAAGCACAAGCCTGCGATTTGCCGGTGCTGGCCGTGCAGGCGCCGCCTTTTACGGAAACAGTGGCCGACAGTTTGACCGGTTTTTTCTATCGCGATCCGCGTGAAGATGCGGGTGCCGACTTTGCGCAGTTGCTCGGGCGTCTTCTTGCTCTGCCCACGCCGCTGCATCCGGCGCAAGCCAGCGAACACCTAGCCCGCTTCTCTTTTGACACCTTTGTCGAACGCCTGCGACCCATCGTTTGCTGGGCCAATGAGCGCCTTAAACCATGAAGATTCTCATCATCCGCCGCGACAACATCGGGGATCTCGTTTGTACGACGCCACTTTTTTCGGCGCTACGCAGCCACTTTCCCGACGCGCACATCGCCGCGCTGGTCAATAGTTACAATGCGCCAGTACTTGATGGCAACCCTGACGTTGATGAAATCTGCGTTTATCGCAAAGCAAAACATCGTGGCCCGGGTGAATCACGCCTCGCCATCTGGTGGGAAACCTGGCGGCTGATGCGCCGTCTGCGCCAGGAATGCTTTGATCTGGTCATCGTTGCCACACCGGGGCACCAACCGGCGGCGCTCAAGTTCGCCCGCTGGGTACGCGGCAAGCGGGTGATTGCTTACGGTACAGCGGCCGATGGCATTAACGACCCATTGCCGCTGACGCAAGCCAATGCTGGCCACGAAACACAAGCCGTAATGCAACTGCTGCAGCCGCTCGGTATCAACGAGACGCCCGGCCCGGTGCGCGTCATGGCAAACAAAAAACTGGCCGCATCAATTCTGCTACCCGCAGGTGACGGCCCCGTTATCGCATTGCACATTTCGGCACGCAAACCGGCGCAGCGCTGGCCGATTGAACGTTTTGCAGAATTGGCACAGCGTCTGCATACCCGCCATCGCGCACGCTTCCTGCTCTTCTGGTCGCCGGGCGCCGAAGACCATCCGCAACACCCCGGCGACGATGACAAAGCCGGGAATCTGCTCGCGCTTTGCCATGATCTGCCGCTCATTGCCTTTCCAACACAGCGACTCGAGGAATTGATTGCCGGCCTGGGAAGCTGTGACCGGGTGATCTGTTCGGATGGCGGCGCCATGCATCTCGCTGCGGGGCTTGGCAAACCGATCGTCTGCTTTTTCGGCAATTCCGGCGCGCAACGCTGGCGACCGTGGGGAGTGCCACATGAGCTACTGCAACCGCCGAGCCTGAATGTCATTGATATCTCGGTGGATGATGCGCTGGCTGCGTTTGAACGGCTGGAGGAACAACGGGCGGTTATCGCGCGCTAAGGGGCGCTCAATGCGCCTGATCCCAGTTCGCCCCGACGCCAACCTCAACCACCAGCGGCACGAGCAACTTCGCCACATGCGTCATCAGCGGCGGTAATTCAACCCGCACGCGCATCAATTCGCTATCCGGCACCTCAAGTACCAGTTCATCATGTACCTGCATCACCAGCCGTGTTTTCAACTGCTCGGCATCAATCCAGTGCTGCACGGCGATCATCGCCAGCTTGATCAGATCCGCCGCCGTACCCTGCATTGGCGCGTTGATCGCGGCGCGCTCTGCACCCTGCCGGCGGCCAGCCTGGCTGGCACGAATCTCGGGTAGCCACAGTCGGCGACCAAAAACGGTTTCGACGTAGCCGTGCATTTTCGCTGTATCGCGCGTCGTCGCCATGTACCGCGCGACGCCGGGGTAACGTGTGAAATAGCGTTCGATATAAGCCTGTGCAGCGCT
>CAJBIL010000337.1 GCA_903953145.1 uncultured beta proteobacterium | reverse complement strand
GGCAGCAGCAGACCGTATGATGCGTAAACGTGCTCCTTTTGAATCGTTCTCGCGCCTGCCGAAGGGCCGGAATGACGGTTGCTATATATGCCTCTGTCATGAATTAAGTAAAGATCAATAGGTATCGAAGCCTGTCCTGAGCCCTTCGATAAACTCAGGAGAGCCTTGTCGAAGCGGGGCGAAGTGGCTCCGCGCGGGGACGATAAATGAAGTATTGACATACCCCCCGTCGGGTTATATTGTGTCGACATGGATATACATGAAGGAGAAATGCAATGAGACTGCAAGTAGCGAAATGGGGCAACAGTTTGGCGGTGCGCCTGCCGGTGGAATGTACTCGTGCCGCCGGGCTGAAAGAAGGGGACTGTGTTGAGGCCAGCATCAGCGCGACAGGCGCAATCATTTTGGCATCCGAAAAATTATTCGACAAATCTGCGTTTTTGACGCGCATCGCCAAATTGCACGCCGCCATACCGATGACTGCGCCCGTTGTTGAAGCCATGCGCCAAGAGGCGCGCTACTGATGATTTACGTTGATACAAGCGTGATCGTTCCGCTGCTGACCAGCGAGCCGAAAACGCAGGCCGTCACCTCTTGGTTTGCCGGGCTGCGCGATACGCCCACCTGCGCCGACTGGTTGTTGACGGAGTTCCACAGTGCCTTGTCAATCAAGCTACGCACCGGGCAGATCAGCGAAGCCAACGCAAAGCGGGTGCGCAAGGAGTTCGAATTACTGACCGAAGGAGGCTTGCGGATCGTCCCGGTCAGCCGCAATGCATTCAGACATGCGGCGAAAATGGTTCAGAAGCATGACCACTGCTTGCGCTCCGGCGATTCATTGCATCTTGCGGTCGCGCTGGAATTGGCGGCGAGCCAGATGGCGACGCTGGATGCGACGCTGGCAGCAAACGCAAAGCGCAATGGAATAGAGCTGATCAAGTTTTGAAAAACCGCGCACTCCACCTGCGGCCTTTAACCAACCGGGCACAGTTTTTGAAGGGTGGGCAGGGTTTTACCCGCTCACGCGGCATTGAATCCGCGTGGGTACAACAGCGTGCCCACGCCGCTGATTTAACCTGAAGGTGCGTAGATTGTCCGGCTTAAAAATAACTACATGGACATGGACATGGAAAAATTAGCATCCCCCGCGCGCAGGGCGAACCACGGAGTTGGCCGTCCGATATACCTGCTGAAGTTGCTTGGTGTACCCAGCCTGTGTACCGTGCATCTGTGAAGGAGGCATCATGAGCAAAAAACCAATCAATCAAGACCCGCTACGCGCAGCCGCCGAGGCTCAACTCGCCCGCGTGCATGCGCCGAAGCAGAAGCCGCGCCCTGCAGGTGAGCTGCTGCACGAGCTTCGGGTCCATCAGGTCGAGCTGGAAATGCAGAACGAGCAATTGCGGCAGTCGCAGCTTGTGCTGGAACAATCCCGCGACCGCTACGTGGATTTTTATGACTTCGCCCCGGTCGGTTATCTCACCCTCAACCACGCGGGGATGATCGACGAAATCAACCTCACCGGTGCCGCGCTGCTCGGGGT
>CAJBIL010000336.1 GCA_903953145.1 uncultured beta proteobacterium | reverse complement strand
TACATCCGGCGGGAAAGCCTGATCGCGCTTATTGTCAGCGCCCCGCGTCACCTGAATGTAGACCGATTGATCCTCGGCGGCGCTGTCGGCGATGACGCGCTCAACGATGGTCCGCCATTGCGCTGCGGGATGGGGGTTGGCCAGGCGAATCCCGTCAAGCGTCTGTTGCAGACGGTTGAGATGCTCGTCGATGCGGAAAGCACAGCGCGAATAAACCGGAATCACCTCATAAGCGCCATCGCCAAACAGGAAGCCCCGATCCAGTGGCGAAATTTTCGCCGCTTCGATGGGGAGAAACTGCCCGTTCAGATAAGCCGTCATGCGCGCACTCCCGTCAGTTGAACCAGAGTCGAATCGTATCAATCATCCGCCCGAAAATCCCGGCCACCGGCACAGCTTCAATCGCCAGCACCGGGTAATCGCCAAACGGCTTGCCATCAATGCTGACCTTCATCGTCGCCACCACCTGACCTTGTGCGACCGGCGCGATCAGCGGCTGTTGCGAAACCAGCTCGGCTTTCACCTTCGGGCCATAACCTTTGGGCACAGCGATAATGAAATCATAGGTAAAGCCGGCCTTGACGACCGCCTCCTGGCCTTTCCAGACCTTTAGACTGGAAATCGTCTGATTTTTTGCGTACAACTGGACAGCGTCGTAAAACTGGAAGCCGTAGTTGAGCAGCTTGAGCGACTCCTGCGCGCGAACGCTGTCAGAGGCCGTGCCGAGCACCACCGATAGCAGGCGACGCGGGCCGCGCTTGGCCGATGAAATCAGGCAATAACCAGCGGCATCGGTATGCCCGGTTTTCATGCCGTCGACGGTCGGGTCGAGCCAGAGCAGGCGGTTACGATTGGGCTGCGTGATGTTGTTGTAACGGAATTCCTTGATCGAATAATACTTGGCGTAATCCTCGGGGAAATCACGAATCAGCGCACCGGCCAGCAGCGCCAGATCACGCGCCGTCGTGTAGTGCTGCGGATCGGGCAAACCGGCTGAGTTACGGAAGCTGGACGCCTTCATGCCGAGGCGCTGCGCTTCGCGGTTCATCATCTGCGCAAAATTGTCTTCACTGCCGGCAACCGCTTCGGAAAGCGCGACACAGGCATCGTTGCCGGATTGCACAATCATGCCTTTGATCAGATCGTCCACCTTTACCTGCGTACCGACCTGGATGAACATGCGCGAACCTTGCGCCTTCCAGGCTTTTTCAGAGACGGGGATCATCTGATCGATCTTGATCGTTCCCTGTTTGAGTGCGGCAAAAGTCAGGTAAGCCGTCATCAACTTGGTCAGAGAGGCCGGCTCAAGGCGCTCATCAGCAGCCTGCGAAGCGAGTTCTTGACCGGAGCCGGATTCGATCAGCAGCCAGGATTTGGCAGCGAGTGCGGGGGGCGTCGGCAGTTGCTGGGCTGCGGCAAAAACGGGGAGAAGCAGAAGAGCAACGAAAATGTAGCGGAGGGAACGGAGCGTGCGCATTGGACAGTTTCAGTGTAAAAGCGCGATTATAGCAATTGGCGGTTTTCTGGCCTGTGGGTCTTTTGTGACCATGCCCTGACAACGCACGGCGATAAAGTACGCAGAACGGCCGCAAGATGCCGCGTCATTCTCTTTGCTGAACGATTCAGCGCAAGGAAACCATGTTCCCGACCCACCAGCCTTTGGCCAGCTCGCTTGATCTGCAAGGTGCATTTGCGCATTTGTCACGCCGTGGTTTTGCCGGCAAAGATCTGGATGTCGCACTCCGGCAACTGACCGAGTCCGCCGGACGTATGCTGAATATTGAGCGGGTCAGCCTGTGGGGGCTGAGTGCGCAGCACTCAAAACTGGAGTGTATCGATCTTTATGAGCTCTCGAAGGATGCGCACAGTAGCGGCATGACATTGCTTTCGGCGCACTATCCGGGGTTTTTCAAGGCGCTCGAACAGGGTGAGCCCATTGTTGCCGACGACGCCATAAAACACCCGTTCACGCACGAGTTTGCGGATGATTATCTGCTGATGAACGGCATCAGCGCATTGATTGATTCGCCGATTCACGTCAACGGCGACTTGCAGGGCGTGCTCTGTATCGAGCGGGTCGGCGCACACTCGGCATGGACATCCGTGCAACGACTGTTTGCGCATGCGGTCGCCAATCTGGTAACGCTGGCGATCGTTCAGAACCAGTCTGCGCTGATGCGGGATGAACTCAATGATGCCAATGCCCGTTTGCGCGCCCTATTTACCGGCGCACCCGACGCGATCCTGATTGCCGATGCAAGCACAGGCCACATCCTGGACGCCAACCCACCCGCAGAAAGACTCTTTGGTCGGACACACGCTGAACTGGTCGGTATTTTGCAATCCGATCTGCATCCGTCTGGCGAAAGCGTGCGTTATCGCCGGCTGTTTGAACAGCACGTCAGTAGCGGTGCAGTATTGCCGGTACAGGGTGAAATCATCAACCGGCGCGGTGAGCGCATTCCGGTCGAGATTACGGGAGAGGTCGTCGAACTGGGCAGCGGGCAGAAAATCATCCAGGGCGTATTCCGGCAACGTTCAACCTATTGATATTGATCAACGCGTCACGAAGGTTGGCTTGTATCCCAGGTTAAGGCGAATTTTCTCGGCCACTTTCTCAGCATCATTGCGGCTGGCATAAGGCCCGAGATGCACCCGGTGAATGCCGCCCCCTGCATTGATCTGAATTCCCTCGGTCAACCAGTCGAGTTCGCGCGTCAGATGCGAGCGCAGGCTTTCCGCATTGTCGGCACTGGCAAAGGCACCCAGCTGGAGAAATACACCCCGCTGTAACGCGCCGGCAGATTTAGCTGTGGCTACCGATTCTTCCGCAGCCGGCTTTTGTGCCAGCACTGCAATTTCATCCGCCTCAGCAGACGGCACAACAGACCTCGCCGGCGGATTATCCGGCGGCTTGATCTGTGCGTAGGTCAGCGTCGTGGCATCGCCCGGCAAAATTGCCTCGACTTCAACCGAACCACTGCCGTTGTTGATAAACCCAAGTTTATAGGCAGCGGCATAAGAGAGATCGATCACCCGATCGGCATGGAAAGGACCGCGATCCGTCACCCGGACAATCACCGACTTGCCGTTCGCTGTGCTACTGACGCGGACGTAGGAGGGGATGGCCAGCGTCGGATGTGCGGCGGTCATCGAAAACATGTCATAAGGCTCGCCAATCGATGTTTTCTGCCCATGAAACTTCTTGCCGTACCAACTGGCGATTCCTCTTGTCTTATAAGGCTTCAGGCTGGTATTAGGCACATAGGATTTGCCAAGTACGTCGTAAGGGCGATTGGCAAAACGATGCAGTGGCTCAGCTTTAGGCTCAGCATCGGGAATCTCATCAAGGTTATCGGGAATGTCATCCCCCGGGCCATCGTCCTTATAGTAGCCGCCACCACGCTTGAGCGTGACACTGGGCTTACGTGCTGGCTTGTTCTGCGCTTTGGCGGGTTCGGCGCCAGTCACCACGGCAGGGTCGGCCGGGCGCACCGGCGAGCCGCCGCACGCCGCCAGCAGCAACGGCAGAGCCAGAGAAAAGGCATGCAACAGCCTGGGTTTGTGCGTCATCACCGTTCGTGCCCTATTTTTTGACCAGCATCCGGTGCGTCTGGATGCTCATCAGGATACCGAGCGCGAGGAATAACGTCACCAGTGCTGTGCCACCGTAACTCATGAAGGGCAGGGGGACGCCAACGACAGGTAGGATGCCACTGACCATCCCCATGTTGACGAAAGCATAGGTGAAAAAGCTCAGCGTAATCGACCCGGCCAGAACCCGGGAAAAAAGCGTCGACGCATTGGCTGCAATCATCATGCCGCGCACGATCAGCAAGGTATACAGCACGACCAGAAGGCTATTGCCCAACAGACCGCGCTCTTCCGAAAAAACAGCAAAGATAAAATCGGTATGGCGCTCCGGAATAAATTCCAGGTGGGTTTGTGTGCCGGCCAGCCAGCCTTTGCCGAAACCACCACCTGAGCCAATGGCGATGGTTGACTGGATGATGTGATAGCCAGATCCGAGCGGGTCGGTGGTGGGATCAATCAGTGTCAGGATTCGTTTACGCTGGTAATCATGCAACATGGTCCACACAAAAGGTGCGGCACTGGCGCCGGCGACAACCATGCCGAAAATTACTTTCCACGGCAGGCCGGCAAAAAAGATGACATAAAAACCCGCAGCACCAACCAGAATCGCCGTACCCAGATCGGGCTGCTTGGCAATCATGCCGAATGGCACGATGAGCAACAAGCCGGCGATGATGAAATGCCGAAATTTAAGCGCTGCTTCGTATTTGTGGAAATACCAGGCCAGCATCAACGGCATGGCGATTTTCATGATCTCGGAAGGTTGGATTCGGGTGAACCCCAGTGGCAGCCAGCGCTTTGCGCCATTGACCTTGATCCCGAAAAAGAAAACACCAAGCAGCAGAATGACGCCAATCAAGTAAAGCGGAACAGCAAAACGCATCAACTTCTGCGGAGGCAACTGGGCAACAGCCCACATCACGCAGAGTCCAACGCACATGTTGAGCAACTGGCTCAGCGCGCGATTGTTGGCATCGTAGGTTGCGCTATAAACGGTGGCCAGGCCACACAGCATGAGCGCCGCCGTGATGACCAGCAACGGGCCATCGAGATGTTCAACCAGGCCAACCCAGAACCTGCGCAAGAGCTGAAAAAGCATTGCTTACTCTTCCTCCTCTTCATCGGTCTGAACTTCCTGTGCAGCGCCCTTGGGCAGCTTGCCAAGCAGGTAGTAGTCAAACACCATGCGCGCAATTGGTGCGGCTGACTGGGCACCGAAGCCCCCGTTCTCAACGAGTACCGCAATCGCAATTTTTGGCTTATCGACCGGTGCAAAGGCAATAAAGAGCGCATGGTCACGCAATTCCTGCTTCAGCTTACCGGCGCGGTATTCGCTGCCCTTCAGGCTAAACACCTGCGCCGTACCGGTTTTACCGCCTGATTCATAACCGGCACCGGCAAAGGCGCGTGCGCCAGTCCCTTCTTTATTGACGCCAACCAGTGCTTTTTTGATCGTTTCGATGTTTTGTGACTTCCACGGCAGGGTGCGCAGCGGCTGCGGCTCTATCATGGTTTTTTCACCGGTCTTGCTGTCCGTGATGTACTTCACGAGGTGCGGCCGGAACATCACGCCATCGTTAGCGACCGTGGCAATCGCCTGCGCCAGCTGAATCGGCGTATAGGCGTTATAGCCCTGACCAATACCGATCGATATCGTCTCGCCGGCATACCACTTCTGCTGCTCTGGACGCTTGAAACGGCGCTTCTTCCAGTCCTGCGAGGGCAGCACACCCTCCGACTCGCCTTCAATATCAATCCCGGTGCGGCTACCGAGGCCAATACTGCCCATGAAGCGCGAAATATTATCGATCCCCATGTCGTTGGCAAGCATGTAGTAGTAAGTGTCGCAGGAGTGAACAATCGACTTGTACATATCGACCGTGCCGTGCCCGCCCTTCTTGTCATCGCGGAAATGATGCCCGCCAAAATTATAGAAACCAGGGTCGGAAATCGTCTGGCTGGGAGTGCGTTTGCCAATTTCAAGCGCGGCGAGCGCCATGAATGGCTTAAATGTCGAGCCTGGTGGGTAGGCCCCGTTGAGGGCACGGTTGACCATCGGCTTGTCGGGTGAATTGTTGAGCAAATCCCAGTCGTCAGTACGAATGCCGTCGACAAAGAGATTGGGGTCATAGGTCGGCGTCGACACGAGGGCCAGAATGCCACCGGTTGATGGCTCGATGGCAACCAGTGCGCCGCGCCGGTCGCCAAAGGCCTTTTCCGTGATTTCCTGGAGCTTGGCATCAAGCGTCAGCGTCAAATTGTTGCCGGGGATCGGTGCCGTACGCGCCAGACTGCGAATGGCACGGCCACCAGCATCGATTTCGACCTGCTCATAACCGGTCTCGCCGTGCAGCTGGAACTCATAACGCTGCTCAAGGCCGGTTTTTCCCATGTGATCAGTACCTTTGTAGTTGGCCAGTACCTCGTTGCGCTCAATCACCTCAAGATCACGCGTGGTAATCCGGCCAATGTATCCAAGGGCATGCGAGGCCACTGACCCCATCGGATACTGGCGGAAAAGGCGCGCTCTGACTTCAACACCGGGGAAACGAAAACGATTGGCGGCAAATTTGGCAACTTCCTCGTCGGAAAGACGCGTGCGGATTGGCAGGCTTTCAAAGGTCTTGCTCTCTTCGAGCAATTTACGGAAGCGTTTGCGATCCTTCGGCAAAACTTCGATCACTTGCCCAAGCGCCTCAATCGTTGCATCCAGATCAGATACTTTGGAGGGTGTGATTTCCAGCGTAAAAGCCGAATAATTACGCGCCAGCACGGCCCCGCTACGATCAACAATAACGCCGCGATTTGGCACAATCGGCACCAGCGAGATCCGGTTATCTTCGGCACGCGTCGTGTAATAGTCGTGCTGCACAACTTGCAGGTAAAAGAAACGCGCAATCAGAATGGTAAAACAAAGCAGGACTGCCGCCGAGGCGATACCGAGACGAAAGCGGAAGCGGTCAAGCTCACTGTCCCGGGTATTTAGCGAGGTGTGCCGCAGGCCCACGTCAAATTCCTCAGATCGGCCGGTTGGCGTCGCGGTTGACCGGCTGGTACTGTGGCAACAGCAGCACGTAGGTCAGCGGTAGCCAGATGACCGCACCGATAAATGGCCCGACAAAGTAACCAATACCCGGAAATTCAGCGCCGGCAATGGCGCGCACCGCCAGTTGCGAGAGCTGAACGACCATGAGCAGCGGGAAAACATGTAGCGCCTGTTGCCCGAGCGGGAACCAGAGAATCCGGCGCGACAGCGCAGATGCGCCGTAAGCCGCCAGAACGTAGGCCAGCGCATGCTGCCCCATCAGACTGGCGTCGGCAACATCCATCGCCAGGCCGAGAATAAAGCCCCAGCCCATACCGACCTTGCGATTTTCACGCACACTCCAGAAGACGATGACCAGGGCCAGCCAATCCGGTACGCCCGGCCAGTTAGAAGTCGGCAGGAAGTTCAGGAAGAGCGCAGCAAGCAGGCTGAGCACGATGAACCACGGACGAACCGGTAGCAGGATGCGCGAGGATGAAAATGTTGGTTGCATGGGCTTCGGTTAACTCCTTGGATTCAAGACTGCGGGGCTGCGCTACGTCTAATCCTTCTTCATACGTTTTTTCTTGGTGCGAGCCGGCTTGTCGGCCACCGTGGCACTCTCACTGGCTGTCTCGCTGGCCAGTTCTGAAGGCAGGGCGATTGGATTGCGTGGCTCAAGCACCATAACTTCGCCAAAACTTTCAACCCCTGCCACCGGGAGGCAATAAATACGGGCAAAAGAGTAAGAAGTGTCACGCTCGATGTGGATCACTTTGGCGACCGGAAAACCCGGTAGAAAAATACCGTCAAGCCCCGAAGTTACCAGCATGTCGCCATTTTGTACGTCCGCGTTGGCGGGCATGAAGCGGAGTTCAAGCTGGCCGTTGCCGAGACCAAAAACGACCGAGCGCAGACCATTACGGACAATCTGCACTGGGATCGCCTGATCCTTGTCGGTAATCAACGTGACTTCCGAGACAAAAGGAAAAACACGCGTTACCTGGCCAACGATACCTGCATCGTCAACCACTGGTTGCCCGGCAACGATTTTGTCCTGCTGCCCTTTATCGACAACAATGCGCCGAGCAAAAGGATCACGCGCGGCATAGAGAATCTGCGTCACCTGCCCGCTTGCCTGCTGACGCTCCTTGACGTTGAGCAAACGTCGCAAACGCTGATTTTCTGTTTCCAGCTGCTGGGTGCGCAGTAACGTCACCGAGGCTTCCAGCTGGGCGTGCTTCATCTGCGCGTTTTCTTCCTGTAGACGGCCGGCACTGATGAAAAATTCGCCGGCGCTACTGGCAGCCTGCGCTGGCGCATGTGCGACCTGCTGCAAAGGATGCGTAAACATTGACACAGCCTGACGCAGCAAATCCAGCGTGTGGTAGCGCGCATCAACCACCAGCAGGGAAATCGACAGCGCAGCATAAAGCGAGAGCAGCGCCAAAGGCGCCGGCCCACGCTTGAAAAACGGTGGCGGCTGATAATCCATCAGAGACTGGAATTAAAGGGCGATGCGCGGAGATTAAGCCGCACAGGCTCAATCAGAAGCGAAAATGCTGCCGAGCTTGTCCATCTTCTCGAGGGCCATCCCACAGCCACGCGCCACGCAGGTTAGCGGCTCTTCGGCAACAATCACCGGCAAGCCGGTTTCTTCCATCAGCAAGCGATCAAGATCGCGCAGCAACGCACCACCACCCGTCAGCACCATGCCCTTGTCGGCAATGTCGGCACCAAGTTCGGGCGGGGTTTTTTCGAGCGCAGATTTGACCGCCGAAACGATGTTGTTGAGCGGCTCGGTCAGCGCTTCGAGAATCTCGTTCGACGAAATCGTGAATTTACGGGGAATTCCTTCGGCCTTGTTGATACCGGAGACTTCCATTTCGCGCACTTCGGCGCCGGGGAAAGCCGAGCCGATGTTTTTCTTGATGTTTTCCGCCGTATTTTCACCAATCAGCATGCCGTAGTTACGGCTGATGTAGTTGATGATCGCCTCGTCAAGCTTGTCACCGCCGACCCGTACCGAACCGGCGTAAACCATGCCACCCAACGAAATAACACCAACTTCGGTGGTACCGCCACCAATATCGACGACCATCGAACCGGTCGGCTCGGAAACCGGCAGGCCGGCACCAATTGCTGCGGCCATCGGTTCTTCAATCAGAAAAACCTGGCTCGCACCCGCGCCAATGGCAGATTCACGAATTGCGCGCCGCTCAACCTGGGTGGAGCCCGAAGGTACGCAGATGATGATGCGTGGCGACGGCGAGAGAAGCCGCGAATCGTGTACTTTTTTGATGAACTGCTTGAGCATTTGCTCGGTGACGGTGAAGTCGGCAATCACGCCGTCCTTCATCGGGCGAATCACGGTAATCGCGCCCGGTGCCTTGCCCAGCATATCTTTGGCCGCCTTACCGACCGCCTGGATGGTTTTTTTGGCGTTTGGCCCACCTTCCATCCGGATAGCGACAACCGACGGCTCATCAAGGACGATGCCCTTGGAGCGGACGTAGATCAAGGTATTGGCGGTGCCAAGGTCGATCGCGAGATCGTTCGAAAAATAACTGCGAAGAAAGCTGAACATGCTGTAAAAAATCCGTGAAAGCTCCGCGAGGGATGCGGCAGGTAAAGCCTTTATGATACCTTATATGGCTCTCTAAACTAATATCTTACTGATTCCACAGCTATGTCGCTTACCCTGGAACAAGTCCGGCGTGTCGCCCACCTTGCCCGAATTGAAATCAGCAACGCCGAAGCAGAAAACACGCTTGGCCACCTGAACGGAATTTTTACCCTGATCGAAGACATGCAGGCCGTGGATACGCGCGGCGTCGAACCGATGGCGCACGCGCAGGATCTGGCGCAGCGCTTACGCGAAGACCGTGTCACTGAAACGGATCAGCGTGCTGCATTTCAGTCCGTGTCACCCGAGACCGAAGGCGGTCTCTATCTTGTGCCGCAGGTGATCGAATGATCACTCATGGTCTGAAAGCACTGGCGCAGGCGCTAGCCGGCAAGCGGATTTCGAGCGTTGAGCTAACGCAGCTATACCTCGACCGAATCGACCGCCTGAACCCGGTTATAAACGCCTTCATCACCGTTGATGCCGGGAAAAGCCTGGCTCAGGCACGCGCCGCCGACGCACTGCTGGCAGCCGGCAAGGGCGGCCTCCTGACTGGCATCCCACTGGCGCAGAAGGATATTTTCTGTGCCAAGGGCTGGCGCACTACCTGCGGCTCAAAGATGCTCGGTAACTTCATCAGCCCCTACGACGCAACCGTTATCGCCAAATTTGACGCGGCCGGCGCGGTCAATCTAGGCAAAACGAACATGGACGAATTTGCCATGGGTTCGTCGAACGAAACCTCCTTTTTCGGGCCGGTAAAAAACCCCTGGGATATCACCCGCGTCCCCGGCGGCTCCTCTGGCGGCTCAGCTGCGGCAGTTGCCGCGCTGCTTGCTCCAGCGGCGACCGGCACCGATACTGGCGGATCAATCCGCCAACCCGCAGCGCTGTGCAATCTCACCGGCCTGAAACCGACGTATGGCGTTGTTTCCCGTTACGGCATGATTGCCTTTGCCTCATCGCTTGACCAGGCCGGCCCGATGGCGCGTTCGGCAGAAGATTGTGCGCTGCTGCTCAACACGATGGCCGGTTTCGATGAACGTGACTCGACCAGCCTTGATCGTCCGACGGAAGATTACAGCGCACAATTAAACGCTACAGCCGGTGATAAACCACTAGCAGGCCTGAAAATCGGCTTGCCAAAAGAGTTTTTTGGCGCTGACGAAAGAACCGGCTGCTCACCCGACGTCATGCAACTCGTTGAGGCAGCCCTTGCCGAATACCGCAAGCTCGGTGCTGAAACCGTCGAGATCAGTCTGCCGAACATGAAGCGCTCGGTAGCGGCTTATTATGTAATTGCCCCGGCTGAAGCCAGCTCAAATCTTTCGCGTTTTGATGGCGTCCGTTATGGCTATCGCGCGGCGGAATACAGCGATCTCAACGACATGTACAGCAAGAGCCGGGCACAAGGTTTCGGCGCGGAAGTCAAGCGACGCATCCTGATTGGTGCCTATGTACTTTCGCACGGCTACTACGATGCCTACTACCTGCAAGCGCAGCGCATCCGGCGTCTGATTGCCAATGACTTTGTTGCTGCCTTTAAAGCGTGCGACGTGATCATGGGGCCGACCAGCCCGAGTACGGCATTCAAGCTAGGTGAAAAAGCCGCTGACCCGGTCCAGATGTATCTATCTGACATCTATACCATCGCGGTTAACCTGGCCGGCTTGCCGGGTATGTCGATCCCCTGCGGCATGGCCAGTGGCTTACCGGCTGGCTTGCAGCTGATCGGTGACTATTTCGGCGAAGCAAAATTGCTTAACGTCGCCCATCGCTACCAGCAGGTAACCGGCTGGCATCTTCAGCATGCAGACGGGCTTGCCTGACACCCGGCAGATACGGCGCATCTGCGCAGCGACCCTGCTTGTTTTGCTGGGGGCCTGCGCAACACCGGAGCCTCCGCCAGAGCCGCCTGCCCTGGCGCCGGTGCCCGTGACTGTCAAGAAACCTAAAGCTGAGCGCATTGAGTCTCAACCGCTCAAGCATTTGCTTAACCGGAATCTGAAGCCGATGCCGGTACAGGCACTGAATGTCCGTACCAAGTGCACGTTCCGTGATGCTGTTGGCACACGAGGCAAAATGGACTTGCAGGTAAAAGATGCGGAAGTACAGCGCTTTACCGCCGAAGTAAATATTCCGAAGCGCGGCATTTGTCGCTTCGACATGAAAAATTTTCAGCAAACCGCCAGCCTGCCGGCCGTGCTGCTTGCCGACGCCGGCAATGGATGCTCAGTACGCATGTGGTCACAGGAACTGGCCGGCGAGAAAAGTGTTGCAGTAGCCTTCAGCGGCTGCCAGTCGCAGTGCAGCGGGGATTCTTTCAGTTATCTGTGGCCAATTCTGGTGGATACCCGGAATGGCCGCTGTTCTTGACGAGCAAGTAAGAGTGAGCAATTGACAATGAAACAATGGGAAGTCGTTATCGGTATCGAGACACATGCGCAACTCTCGACCCGCTCCAAAATATTCTCCGGTAGTTCGACCGCTTTTGGTGCCGAGCCCAATGTGCAGGCTAGCGCCGTGGATATCGCACTGCCCGGGGTATTGCCGGTGCTCAACAAACAAGCCGTCGAATGCGCAATCCGCTTCGGTCTGGCCGTTGGCGCGACGGTTGCACCAAAATCAGTTTTTGCGCGCAAAAATTATTTTTATCCGGATCTTCCGAAGGGCTATCAGATCAGCCAGTTCGAATTGCCGGTGGTCGTTGGCGGGCAATTGACGATCCAGCTTGGCGATCTCGAGAAAACGGTCAATCTGACGCGCGCCCACCTTGAAGAAGACGCCGGGAAATCGTTACATGAGGATTTTCAGGGAAAATCCGGTATTGATCTGAACCGCGCCGGTACACCATTGCTTGAAATCGTTACCGAACCCGACATGCGCTCATCCGCCGAGGCCGTTGCCTACGCCAAGGCACTACACGCGCTGGTACGCTGGATCGGCATCTGCGACGGCAACATGCAGGAAGGCTCTTTCCGCTGCGACGCAAACGTTTCGGTACGACCGGTCGGGCAAAAAGAATTCGGCACGCGACGCGAGATCAAGAATCTCAACTCCTTCCGCTTCATGCAGCAGGCCATCGACTACGAAGTGCAATGGCAAATTGCCACAATCGAGGATGGCGGGCGGATCGAGCAGGCCACTGTACTGTTTGACCCGGATAGCGGCGAAACCCGCGCCATGCGCAGCAAGGAAGACGCGCACGATTACCGCTACTTCCCGGATCCCGATTTGTTGCCCCTGATCATCGATAGCGAATGGATAGAACGCGCGCGCGCGGCCATGCCGGAGTTACCGGTAGCCAAGCGTGACCGCTTCATGGCGGATTTTGCCTTGTCTGTCTACGATGCATCCGCGTTGACCGGATCGCTCGAAGTTGCCGATTTTTTTGAAGCAACGCTTGCCGTCTGTGGCCAGACAAACGCCAAAATTTGCGCCAACTGGGTGACCGTTGATCTCGCAGCACGACTGAACAAGGAGTCGAGGGAAATCGGAGAATCGCCGGTTTCTGCTGCAATGCTCGGCGGTCTGATCGCACGTATTGCTGACAGCACGATCTCCAATAATATCGCCAAAAAAGTCTTTGAAGCGCTATGGAATGGCGAAGAAAAGTCGGCCGATGATGTGATCGAGAAACAGGGGCTGAAACAGATCACGGATACAGGCGCCATCGAAAAACTGATCGACGACGTGTTGGCAGCCAATGCAGGCATGGTTGCCGAGTTTAAAGCCGGCAAGGAAAAGGCATTTAACGCGCTGGTTGGCCAAGCCATGAAAGCAACAAAGGGCAAAGCCAATCCGCAGCAGGTGAACGATCTGTTACGGGCCAAACTTGGCGCTTGAAGCATGACCCGGCTGACGATAAAGGCTTGAGCGTAATGGCGTTTTGGCTTATTAGCGGATAACTGTGCCCCGTGAAAGTTCGAGGAACCGGCGACGGTCTTCCTCGAATTTCTGGCCAATGACTTCCAGATCCTTCTTCTTGGACGCAATCACTGATTGTTGTGCAGCGATTTCGTAATCGAGATCGCGCAGGCCCTTGGCAATCTC
>CAJBIL010000335.1 GCA_903953145.1 uncultured beta proteobacterium | reverse complement strand
TGATTGTCGGCGTATTTTTGCCGGCGGCTTTTTTGTTACGTCACGGGGCGTTTTACCGGCGCGTGATCTTTATCGGCGGCTCGCTGGCGACGGTGCTATTAGCCGCTGTGTGGTTCGTTGAACGGGCGGCAAACCTGCGACTACTCGGTGAATAGGTCGGGCTGGAAAGCACCTACTGCCGCAGTGATTAACACTGCCCGCCTTTGGCCTGAATCATTTGAATGAGGAAATCAGACACCTCGTCGGTGGCTCTCGCCAATCATTGAACCGTGGTCTGACTCCGACTGCGTTGCCCGATTTCGTTCATGTCCAGTTTGCCCAGCAGATGGCATCTTTCCCATCTTGCTGCGCTGTGCGTATCTGGCTATGATCTACGCATGCTAACAATCAGCAACTTTTTTGGGTGTCGTGATCCAGATGTTTTGGCGTAGGTGCTTGAGTGGGCAGCAGCGCATCGCACCGAATTGATGGAGGACTGGAATTTATGTCAGGCGAAGCAAACACCCAAGACGATTCAGCCGCTCGAATAGCTCCAACACCGGTTCTGCGTGCGCCTTGGCGCATTAGTGCGGTTACCGTACTTGCCGACTATCGCCTCGCGGTTACCTTAATGGATGGCCGCAGCGGTGTTGCTGACTGCGCCTCCGTGGTGACATCAAAAAATCCGGGGATTTATGCATCACTGGCTGACCCGGAGTTTTTTAGTCAGGTGCACATCGAACTCGGTGCGCTGACCTGGCCAAACGGCGCTGGCTTTGATCCGGCATGGCTGTACGATAATTTGGCTGATGGAAAGTCGTGGCCTGTCCCTTGATATTCTTTTGATTGGATAAATGACCATGTCCACCAACCTTAAAGTTCGTGACCACGCTACCGCACCGCAAGTCATTCGACAGGTGCTCGATTGTTTGTCTGGCGCATTGCCGCACGGGGCAAGAGTCATTGTTTTTGGTTCTCATGCGGCGGGGCGAGCGAAAAACGATAGTGACATCGATCTTTTTGTCATCGAGCAAAAGATCGATGATAGAACAGCAGAAACCATTCGGCTTTCCGAGTTGCTTGGACGCCGGCTCATTCCGGCTGATGTGGTGGTCATGAGCAGTGAAATGTTCAACAGGCAGAGCGAAATTCCCAACACGCTCGCTTGGCGGGTCGCAAAACAGGGCATTGAGTATGCGCTCGTCCACTGATTACGCTGCCGCTTTGCTGGGCAAGGCGCGCGATGATGCCTATGTCGTTCGCAGCATGTGTGCCGATGCCGACGCTCCGGGCTGGGTGATTGGTTTCCATGCCCAGCAGGCCGTCGAAAAAGCAATCAAGTCAGTGTTGACCAAGCATCGGGTTGAGTTTCCGCGCACGCATAATCTGACAATGTTGGTCGAGTTGCTGCGTTTGAACAACATAAACTTGCCGCCTGATTCGGATGGTTTGGCAAGTCTGACACCGTTTGGTACTGCACTGCGTTATGACGATACCGCCGGCGAAGATGATCCCACGATCCAGCGAGGCTGGGCGATGGAAGTCGTTGCGCGCACCATTGTGTGGGCGGAGACGAAATGAAAAGTCGACGCTGGGGGAA
Organism: uncultured beta proteobacterium; assembly: GCA_903953145.1. GTDB lineage: Bacteria > Pseudomonadota > Gammaproteobacteria > Burkholderiales > Rhodocyclaceae > CAJBIL01. The sequence goes on along the minus strand of CAJBIL010000335.1, from coordinate 320 downwards.
CGGCGGTATTTGTGGTCTGTCGCTCAATATTTCTCTGGCCTTGATCCGGCATGGCTGTACGATAATTTGGCTGATGGGAAATCGTGGTCTGTCCCTATTTGATTTTAGCGGGTGAGAAATAATGGAGTTTCTTACAGACCAAGAATCTGCTGAATCAAAGCGGCTGCGTTATCAGAGCATGATGGCTCAGTTGCCGACTGAGCAGAAGGAAGAGCCGGGAGTCAAGGTGCTTGGGGTAAAAGTGCACGCCGAAGTGTTCATTCCGCTGTTTGTTACGATAGTTATTGTGATTGTTTGGGTTATATCGCGAAGAAAACAAC
>CAJBIL010000334.1 GCA_903953145.1 uncultured beta proteobacterium | reverse complement strand
CCTTTGGTTGAAATCGATGGGTTCCCTGATTCCCAAGCGGCGCGTAAGGGCGTGCCTTCTAACTTGAGCGGTCCGACCATGCGACCGGCTTGGCGTTGCTCAAGAATATCGTAGCCTTCCTGAATGGCCGGGAGGACATCGAGTGCCAATTTGAGTTCGTCTTCGGAAGAAACAGCCAGTTGATAGCCGCGTCCGAACAAGAGGTTTCGAATGGCAGGTACGAAGGCTTCCGGCTGCCCACGTGCGATTGCCTTGGCAATCAGGCCTTTCATCTGCCCAATACTCTGATCAAGTTCGTCGTATTCGTCGTCATCGAGCCCTTCCCGACGCCAGGAGAGGTCGGCTTCAAGGGTCGCAAGCCACAAATGACGCAAACCACTGACAAGGTCAGGGGTGATTTCGGTGAGGGGGATGAGTCGCTTGTCAGGCGGCTTCGCGAGATAAGCATCAAGTGCTTGTTGCTGGCTTTCCTGACGATCAGCTTTCTGATACAGCTCGCTGAATTGGCGGTCAACTTGAACAGACAGGATTCGTGTTTGGCTTACCGCTTCGCGGTAATCTTTTCCAAGCGCCTTCTTAATTTCACACTTACCGATGGCCAATCGAAATGCTTTTGGAACAACGATACGAAAAATAAAGCCGTGAGACGTCTTGTAGCAATTACGAGGAAGTGCAGGCATGATGGGCTCCTTGCCCTGCCCACTCCGACGCTTTGTACCAGTATTTTGTACCAATTAGAACTCTGAATGCCTTGCCATGCTTTAGATTCAAGACGTTAGTTCAAAATGGCGGAGAGGGTGGGATTCGAACCCACGGTACCTTGCAGTACGCCTGATTTCGAGTCAGGTACATTCGACCACTCTGCCACCTCTCCGTCAGGGGCAGAATTATACACAGCGAGGCATTAATGCGCTGGATTTTCTATTTTTTCTTCTTGCTGCTTGCCGCATGCGGTGAGCGCAATGTGCCGCCGGTGCTGGATGCGCGCGAACTGGTCATTCTCACGCGAACAGGGCCGACGACTTATGCGCGGGATGAAGCGCAGGGTGCTGTCGGTTTCGATCACGATCTGGCGCGGCTCTTTGCTGAGGAAATCGGGCGTAAGGCGCGTTTTGTCGTGGCGGCCAGTGATTCGGACATCATCCAGCGTTTGAAGCATGGTGAGGGGCATCTGGCTGCGGCCTGGCTGATCCCGCTGGACGACCCGGAGATTGCGCACTCTGCGGCGTATTTTCAAAGCACGAATCTTCTGATCAACCACGAAGCCTCACTGCCGCTGGATGAAATCGGTGAACTGGCGAATGCGCGCGTGCATGTGGTGGCCGGTTCGCGCCAGGCAACGGCACTGCAAAAGATCCAATTGCTTGTTCCAAGCATGGCGATTGTCGAAGAGGCGAAACTGAGCGAGCTTGATCTGCTGGAAAAAATCTCAAAACGGCAAATCGAGATGGCGGTGGTCAATAACGCGGTGTTCGAGATTGCCAGCAATTACTACCCGGATTTACAGGATTCTTTGCAAATCGGCGAGGAACGCCCGATCAACTGGCTGCTGGCGCCGGGCAGCGCTGATGATCTGGCGGCCAAGGCCGATGCGTTTTTAAGGCGCGTGAGCAAAGACGGTACGCTGGCGCGCTTGCGTGACCGCTATTTCGGTCATGTTGAACGGCTCAGGCAAGGCGATATCGTGGGCTTTATCGAGCGAATCCGCACTTTGCTGCCGCAATACCGGGCAATGTTCCAGACGGCGCAGGCGAGCACGGGGATCGACTGGCGCGTGCTGGCCGCGCTGGCTTATCAGGAGTCGCAGTGGGATGCCCTGGCAACCAGCCCGACGGGCGTGCGCGGCATGATGATGCTGACCGAAGATACCGCCGATCATCTAGGCGTCAGCAACCGGCTTGATGCCCGGCTGAGCATCCGTGCCGGCGCGCAATATCTGGGTGAATTGCGTGATCTGCTGCCGTCATCAGTCAAGGAGCCTGACCGGCTTTGGCTGGCACTGGCCGCCTACAATCTCGGCATGGGCCACCTGAATGGCGCGCGCGGTATCGCGCAGGGCTTGAAGGCGAACACGGATTCCTGGTACGAAATGAAGCGGGTGCTGCCTTTGCTGGCACGGCCGGAATATTACAGCCGGTTGAAATCGGGCAAGGCGCGGGGTGGCGAGGCGGTGATCATGGTTGAGAATATTCGCATCTACACGGACATTCTCAACCGCCATGAACCAGCGCACCGGCCGCCGGCAGAGGTTGCCGCCAAAGGAAAAAGCGAACAAAAAACACCCCGGCTCAAACCTCCGGGCGCAAAACCAGCGACCGGAGGAAGCAAGGTCAGGCCGCCTGAATCTTCTCCATCCCGCCCAGATACGGACGCAGCACCGCTGGCACCGTGATACTGCCATCGGCGTTCTGGAAATTTTCCATGATCGCCACCAGCGTGCGCCCGACAGCAAGGCCGGAGCCGTTGATGGTGTGCACAAGTTCCGGCTTGTTTTTATCATTGCGGTAGCGCGCCTGCATGCGCCGTGCCTGGAAGGCCTCGAAATTGGAGCATGACGAGATTTCGCGGTAGGTGTTCTGCGCCGGCAACCAGACTTCGAGGTCATAGGTTTTGGCTGCCGAGAAACCAATGTCGCCGGTGCACAAGGTGACGCGACGATAAGGCAGCTCCAGCTTTTCCAGAATGATCTCGGCGTGGCGGGTCAAGGCTTCGTGCGCCTCGACTGAGTTTTCTGCGGCAACGATCTGCACCAGTTCGACCTTGTCGAATTGATGCTGACGAATCATGCCGCGTGTGTCACGGCCATACGAGCCCGCCTCCGAACGGAAACACGGTGTGTGGCAAACAAACCTGAGCGGCAGCGCCTCGGCGGCCAGAATCTCGTCGCGCACGATGTTGGTCACCGGCACTTCGGCGGTCGGAATCAGGTACAGCGGCTCGGCATCGGCGCGCAGCAGCTTGAACAGGTCTTCCTCGAATTTTGGCAGCTGGCCAGTGCCGTGGAGACTGGCGGCATTGACCAGATACGGCGCATAAACTTCGGTGTAGCCGTGCTGATCGATGTGCGTATCGAGCATGAACTGAGCAAGTGCGCGGTGCAGGCGGGCGAGCGGGCCTTTCATCAACGAGAAGCGCGCGCCGGCGATTTTTGCCGCCGTCGCGAAGTCAAGCTGACCGAGCGCTTCACCGAGATCAACGTGATCCTTGACCGTGAAATCATTGCTGCGCGGCGTTCCCCAGCGATGCGCTTCAACGTTATCCGCCTCCGATTTGCCGACCGGCACGCTCTCATGCGGCAGATTGGGAATCTGCGCAAGGAAGGCGTCAAACGCTTTCAGTAACTCGTCGAGGCGAATTTCGTTGGCATCAAGCTCATCCTTGTGCGCGGCGACCTGCGCCATCACCGCCGAAGCATCCTCGCCCTTGCCCTTGAGCATGCCGATCTGCTTTGACAAGCTGTTGCGGCTGGCTTGCAACTCCTGCGTTCGGGTCTGCACGGTTTTACGCTCGGATTCGAGCGCCAGGAAGGTCGCACAATCAAGCTTAAAGCCCCGTGCAGCCAGACGTTCGGTAACCGCATCAAGGTTATTGCGGAGCAGTTGGATGTCGAGCATGGTCTAACTTTCAAATAAACAAGGTCGAGTAATGTTACAAATCTGGCCGGCAATGAGGCGCTGAACAAGGCACCTCCTCTGTAGGGCGCACCAACTGGCGATCTAACATCAATAATGGCTGGAGAGCCAATGAATACGCCATTCTTCAAAAAATAATTTTGTAGACTGCCTATTTATAAGGGCTACAGCCTGACGGATCATTTACGCACCCGCCCGGCAACTCAGCCCTGAGATTTCTTTGCCTGTTGATCAAGCTCACGCAGATGCGCCAGTTTCTCACCGATTTTGATCTCCAAGCCCCGCCCCGCCGGTCGATACCATTCCACCGGTGGCATGTCATCAGGAAAATAATTTTCGCCGGCAGCGTAGCCCTCCGCCTCGTCATGCGCGTAGCGATAATCCTTGCCATAGCCCAGATCCTTCATCAGCTTGGTCGGCGCGTTGCGCAACTGCACCGGCACCGGCCGCGAACCGTCTTTGGCGACAAACGCCCGCGCAGCATTATACGCGACGTAAGCCGCGTTCGATTTGGCCGCCATCGCCAGATAGATCACCGCCTCGGCCAGCGCCAGCTCACCTTCGGGAGAACCAAGGCGCTCATAGGTGCCGGCTGCATCATTCGTGATCTGCATCGCACGCGGATCAGCCAGGCCAATATCCTCCCACGCCATACGCACAATGCGACGCGCCAGATAACGCGGGTCAGCACCGCCATCGAGCATGCGGCAAAACCAGTAGAGCGCGGCATCAGGATTGGAGCCGCGCACCGATTTATGCAAGGCCGAAATCTGGTCGTAAAACGCATCGCCGCCCTTGTCAAAGCGGCGCAGGTTTTGCGCCAGCGTATTGTCAATAAAAGCGCCGTCGATGCTGCTGATTCGCGCCGTAGCGGCAGCCGTGCGGGTTTGCTCAAGCAGGTTGATCAAGCGCCGGGCGTCGCCATCGGCCAAGCCGATCAAACGCGAGCGGGCATCATCATCAAACGCCAGACCTTGCAGCGCCTGCCCGCAAGCGCGCTCGAACAACAACGCCATTTCATCGGCCGACAAAGGGTGCAACACATACACCGAGGCACGCGACAACAAGGCCGAATTGACCTCAAAAGAAGGATTCTCCGTCGTCGCCCCGACAAAAGTCAGCAATCCGCCTTCAACATACGGCAAAAAAGCATCCTGCTGCGCCTTGTTGAACCGATGGATTTCATCCACAAACAAAATAGTACGCCGACCATGCGCACGCCACATCTCAGCCTGCGCCACCGCCTCACGCACATCCTTGATGCCGGAAAACACCGCCGATAACGCAATGAAATCGCAACTAAACTGCGTCGCCATCAACCGCGCCAGCGTTGTTTTGCCCACCCCCGGCGGGCCCCACAAAATCATCGAATGCGGCTGGCCGGATTCAAACGCCAGACGCAACGGCTTGCCCGGCCCCAGCAAATGCTGCTGCCCGATCAACTCGTCCGGCGTTTGCGGGCGAAGCTGCTCGGCCAGCGGCGCACTCAGGCGATCATTAGCAGCAGATGAAAATAAGTCTTCAGACATCGTTACATGGCATCCAGCGGAGAGGTGACACCGCGCCCACCCTTATTCAGCACATGCGTGTAAATCATCGTTGTCGCCACATCCGCAT
>CAJBIL010000333.1 GCA_903953145.1 uncultured beta proteobacterium | reverse complement strand
CTGGAAGCAAGTCGTGCTGAATCACGTTCCAGCGTTGCAGGATCAGGTCGCGTCGGGTAGGATTCATTATGCAGGCGTTATGATGTTGTCGTCGAAAAACACATCATGCCAGAAATGGCCGCCTGCACCCGCCAATTTCGCCTCCAGATGCGAAAAAATATCGCCCGCAATCGATGTTTTGCAAGAGGCTCATAAATTACGAAGAATGGCGTATCTATTGGCTTAGCGGCCATTGCCAATCGCAGATCGCCATTTGGTGCGCCCTGTAGCCATATCGTGCTGAAAATTATGTACTTTCCACTTACCGAACCGTCACTTCAGCATCCGCTTCCGCCTCTGGCCACAGCGACGGAAAATAGAAACGCAGCGCATGGAGTGGCAGCCCGAAGCGCACCTTGCCTTGCGGCGTATCCGATTTGAGCAGGCCGCGCCGGACCAGGGCAGACAGGGCGGAAACGGCGGTGCGCTCGCCCAGCCCGGTCATGGTTTTGAATTCGCCGCGCTCCAGTTCGCCCCCCGTCAGGAATAAATAATGCAACGGGCGCAGGCTTTCGCGGCGCACACCGGAGCGCAGGCTCTCTTCCTCGAACGCGAGGCAGGCGGCAATGCGCCGTTCCATTGCGCTAATGTCGAGCAAACCGCTCATAAACTTGACCTGATCCAGGCAGACATCGAGCACGTAGTCGATCCATGCCACCAAACCTTGTTCGCTAAGATTACCTCGACCATCCAGATCGCCCTGGCGTGGCGCATCTGCATCTGCATCGGCCAGGCAGGCGTAGTAGCGATCCGCCGAGCGGGCAAAGCCGCGCAGCGGTGACCAAAGGCCGTTGGTGTAACCGAGGGCGCTGAGTACCGCATGGGTATGCAGACGCATAACGCGGCCGTTACCGTCTCCAAAGGGGTGAATCCAGCCCAGTCGCTGATGCGCAGCGGCCAGCGCGAGCAGTGCGGCCTCGCCCCGGCGGGTGTCACCATAGAACTGGCTCCAACGCGCCAGCAGACCGGGCAGGCTGTCGTGTGCGGGCGCGACGTGACGCCCTACCTGCACCTCACGCTGCCGGAACTCGCCGGGGACAACATGCAACTGTGCTCGCTCACCCTGCACAATCAGGAGGTCTTCTGCCGGCAAGCGGGAAAAAAGTTCGCGGTGCAGATCACGAATTGCATCTGAGCTATAGAGCAGCCGGCTACCCGATTCGCCGCTGTAGCGTTGCTCGATGGCCGCTTCGGCCTCGATATGCGCAACGGCCAGTCGCTGCCGCGCAGCAACGCGCGTAATCCGGGGGCTTTAGGGGTGAATCTACACGACCAACACAACACCTACACGTCACAGCGAAACGGCAGATGATCCGCTGCTTCATCCCGATACGCCTGAACCGCGCCACCCTGCTGCGCCAGATGACGGCCAATCAATGCGCGCATTGCCGGGTCAGCGATCCAGTGCGCTGAGTGCACCACGGTTGGCGTAAAGCCGCGCGCGATCTTGTGCTCACCGCCCGCGCCAGGCTCAAAACGCTGCAAACCTTCACGCAGGCAGTAGGCAATGCCCTGATAAAAGCACAGCTCAAAATGCAGACTGTGGTAGTTGCCGCTACAACCCCAATAACGGCCATAGAGCACGTCATCACTGCGAAAACAGAGTGACAGCGCAACCGGCTGCCCCGCGTCCCGCGCGATGAAAAGCACCATCCGGCGACCCAACGCCCGTGCCAGTTCGTCAAAGCACGGGGCTGTAAACACCGCATGGTTGTTGAACTTTGCGAAGGTTGACGCATAGAGCGCGTGCAGCACAGGCCACTCGGCCGGATCAAGTTCATCGCCGTGGCGCACTTCAATGGAGAGGCCGCTATCGCTCACGCGCCGTCGCTCGGCTCTGACCTTGCGGCGCTTTTCGGCAGCAAAAGTGGCCAGAT
>CAJBIL010000332.1 GCA_903953145.1 uncultured beta proteobacterium | reverse complement strand
GCATACGAGATGCGCGAGAGTGACTGGAGTTCAGACGTGTGCTCTTCCGATCTCAAAACCCAGCGCTTGGGATTGCTTCCTGGCTGAATTTGAGGTTTGCCTCGTTAGTAGGTCAGTGGGTCACGCGGGTAGCACCGCTACCGGAAAGCACGCGCACTTTTTCACCCGGCTGAAAACGCTCGTCAGCTTCTTGCACGACAGCAATCAACTGACCGTTATCCAGTTTGATGGTGATCTCCAGCCCCGTCTTTTTACTCACGCCATCTTCGATGGCCGAGCCGGCGAGGCCGCCGGCCACAGCGCCCAGAATGGCGCCGATAATCTGCCCTTTGCCACCACCGACATTGCTTCCGGCAACGCCACCGATGGCCGCACCGGCAAATGTTCCCGCACCGGACTGCGTGCCTTCCATCGCAACTTCCCGCACACTCTCAACAACGCCAAGTCGAACCTGCATTTCTTGCCGCGTCTGGTCGCGTGAATAGGCGCCACCGGATTTGCTGGTTGCACAAGCGGTCAGGGTGAGCGCAGCGAGCAACGCAACTACAAGTTTGACTGCATTCATTTCATTCTCCGTTTACCAGGGGGTGTTACCAAAGGCGCGTGCAAAACGTTCGCCAATTTCGTTGCGGCTCGGACGGTGATTCTGGCCGCCGCGATGGGCGATCTTGATGGCGCCCATTACTGCGGCAAGGCGGCCCGTTTGTTGCCAGTCCCAGCCGGCCGAAATGCCGTAAAGCAAGCCGGCACGATAAGCATCACCGCAACCGGTCGGGTCGATCAGCTCATCTGCTTTAACGCAGGGAATCTCGTAACGTTGACCGCCGGCGTAAATGTGCGAGCCTTCGCCGCCCCGCGTCACGATCAAGGCTTTGACCTCCTCGGCCAGTTGTTCGAGCGTTCGTCCGGTGCGCTCACAGGCCATCTGCGCCTCGTAGTCGTTGAAGCAGGCATAGTCGGCAAGCTTCATGAAGCCCATCAGATCGTCGCCGGAAAACATCGGCAAGCCCTGGCCGGGATCAAAGATGAAAGGTACGCCGGCGAGCGAGAAGTCACGTGCATGCTGGAGCATGCCGTCACGCCCATCCGGCGCGACAATGCCAAGCGTAGCGCTTTTCGCCTCGGCCACCTGATTCAGATGCGAGAAGCTCATGGCGCCGGGGTGAAACGCGGTGATCTGGTTATCATCCAGATCCGTCGTAATGAAAGCTTGCGCTGTGAAACTGCCGGCGATACGCCGTACATGGGTGCGCGACAGATTCAGGTCGTCCATGCGCAGCAGGTAAGAGTCTGCATCGTCGCCCACCGTCGCCATAATCAGCGGGTCACCGCCGAGCAGACTGAGGTTATAGGCAATATTGCCCGCACAGCCACCGAACTCCCGGCGCATTTCCGGCACCAGAAATGCCACGTTCAGAATATGAATCTGATCGGGCAGGATGTGATTTTTGAAACGATCATGGAAAACCATGATGTTATCGTAAGCAATAGAGCCACAAATGAGCGTGGACATAGGAATTCCAAGGAAGTGGGAGGTCGGCAACGTGAAGCGAAATTATAGCATCGGAAGCGCAGCGGCTTGTTTAAGCGCTTTTGTATAGCGTTTATGCCGTAGAGGCGCCTTAGTCGAAGTAACGATGCGCCGCCTGAAAACGCTGTGCGTAATAACGGCTGCTCATCTGGTCGATGCGAACCTTGCCGTTGGTTGACGGTGCATGGACGAAGCGATCATCGCCGATGTAGACGCCAACGTGCGAGAAAGGCGCGTTTCTGGTGTTAAAGAAGACCAGATCGCCGGGGCGCAGGCTATTACGCTCGACAAAGCGGCCTTTGCGCGCAATATCAGCAGCGCTGCCCGTGACCCGGAGGCTGGCCGCCTGGCCGAAGATGTAGCTGACCATACCTGAGCAATCAAGACCAGCCTCCGGATTTTTGCCGCCAAAGCGGTAGCCGGTGTCGATCAGCCCCAGCGCAAAAATTGCAACATCATGCCCCCGTTCGCTAACGGTCTGGCGCTCCGGCGGCGGTGGTGTGCTACTGCAAGCGGCAAGCAGTAGAAAGAGGCTGAACAGGAGTGAGAAACGCAGGTTGTTGACCATCATGTGTGGAGTATAAACTGTTGTTTTATCGTTTGCTTTTATGGAAATTGCGATGAACCTTCACGATACCGGGCTTTTACGGACGCAATGCTTACTCAACGGGCAGTGGATTAACGCCGATAGTGGCCGTTCGGTCGCCGTCCATGATCCGGCGAATGGGCGCCTGCTGGCAGAGGTGCCGGATTGCGGGGCGGCCGAAACGCAGCGGGCGATTGCCGCTGCCGATGCAGCCTGGCCTGCCTGGCGCAGCAAGACCGCCAAGGAGCG
>CAJBIL010000331.1 GCA_903953145.1 uncultured beta proteobacterium | reverse complement strand
CTCTTCCCCGGGCAGCCTTTGCAGCGCGCAGCGGATTTTTTTAGCGACATGGGCGGCCACTCGCTGCTCGCCGCACGGCTTGTCTCGCTGCTCCGCGCGGATTCACGTTTTGCCGGCATTACGGTGCATGACATTTACCGTGAGCGCCGCATCGGCGAAATTGCCCGTGTCGTGGCGGAAAAAGAAGTTGCCCCCAGCGCCGCCAGCGCCCCGGTAATCGTTGAAACACCCCGCCTGCGCCGCGTGCTGTGCAGCTTCGCGCAGGCCGCCACACTGCCGCCGATGGTTTGCCTGCGCATGGCGCAGTGGTTATCCCCGTTTTTTACCTACCACTACTTCACCGGCGACCCCGGCGACAGCGTGCCGATGGCGGTGCTGGCCGCGATTGGCGTTTATCTGCTCGGCAATCTGCTCAGTTTTTTCGTCGCCATTGCCGCCAAATGGCTGGTACTCGGGCGCGCCAGGGCAGGGCGTTACCCGCTGTGGGGCGTCATGTATTTCCGCTGGTGGCTGGCCGACCGGATCGCCGACATCCCGCCGCGCCACCTGCTCTCCGGCTCATCGCTCAACGCCATGTATCTGCGCGCGCTGGGGGCCAAAATCGGCCGCGATACGGTGATTGGCGCGCTATCGATCCGCTCGCCAGATCTGCTCAGCGTGGGTGATGGCGTTTCCATTGGCTCATCTGTTAATTTCGAGAACGCCCGCGTCGAGCATGGCGAGCTGATCCTCGGGCCGATCAGCATTGGCAACGAAGCGATCATCGATTCCTATGCCACCGTGCAAAGCCACACCGTGATCGGCGACTACGCCCAGCTCGGCGGGCTCTCCGCGTTGAGCAACGGCCAGCGCATACCCGCCGGACAAATCTGGGAAGGTTCGCCAGCGCGCCTGGTGCGCAAGGTCGACATCGCTGCCCGCCGGCCGCGTGTACCATTAACCGCCGGGCTGGCCGCCCGCGAAGCCCTGTTTTTCTTCCTCGGCGCCAATCTGGTATCGGTCGTATTCTTCCTGCCCGTATTCCCCAGCTTCATGCTGGTCGACGCGTTAAACGAGCAATGGCCGACTTATTTCGATGTGCACGCCGCGCCAATTGCTACCGGGCTCTCCTACCTGCTGCTCGCCATCCCCGCCAGCGCGGTACTGGTGCTGGCCACCGTGCTCGCCTCGGCGGCCTTCCGCTGGCTGGTGCTGCCGCGCCTGAAAGCCGGTTCATGGTCGATCCACAGTGCTGTTTATTACTGTAAATGGCTCGGCAACCAGATTCAGGAATCCAGCCTGTTTGTCCTGCATGGCCTCTACGCCACCATCTATGCCCCGTGGTGGTACCGCCTGCTCGGTGCGCGCGTTGGTGCGGGGACCGAAATCTCCACCGCGCTGGGCGTCGTGCCCGACATGCTGACCATCGGCGCCGACAGCTTCGTGGCCGATGGCGTGATGCTCGGCGACGAGCATATTGAAGGCGGCTGGATCACCCTGCGCCCGACCATCATTGGCGACCGCAGCTTCCTTGGCAACGGCGCCTTCGTGCCCGATGGCAGCGTCGTGCCCGACGACGTGCTGATCGGCGTGCAATCCAGCGTGCCCGAAAACGCACGCATGCAGCCCGGCGATACCTGGGTCGGCAACCCGCCGATCATCCTCCCCGCACGCGAGCAGTTCAGCGGCTTTGACCCGGCGCTCACCTTCCACCCCGGCCCGCTGCGCCGTCTGGCGCGGGGCATTGTCGAAGGTCTGCGTATCGTCATGCCGATGTCGGTCGTCATTGCCGTCGGCTATCTCACGGTTGAGCTGGTGATGCCACTGGCCGCCGCCGGGCGCGTGGCTGATACCGTGCTGGCACTCGCGCTGGCCGGCTTCCTCTACGGTGTTGGCTCGTTTATCTTCGTCGTGCTGGTCAAATGGATCGCCGTTGGGCGCTACCGCCCGCGTGCAATCCCGATGTGGACGCCGTTTGTCTGGGCCAGTGAAGCGGTGACCAATCTTTACGAATCAATCGCGGTACCCAACTTCCTCGACTTCCTGCGCGGCACGCCCATGCTGCCGCCCTGCCTGCGCCTGCTCGGCGTAAAAACCGGCAAAGGCATCTACATGGACAGCACTTTCCTCACCGAATTTGATTGCGTCAGCATTGGCGACTACGCGGTGCTCAACGGCTGGTGCGGCCCGCAAACCCACCTGTTTGAAGACCGCATCATGAAAGTCGGCAACGTCAGCATCGGGCGCGGCGTCACCGTCGGCGCCCGCAGCATCATCCTCTACGACGCCCGTGTCGGCGACGGCGCCACCCTCGGCCCGCTAACACTCATCCTCAAAGGCGAAGACATCCCCCCCGGCACCCGCTGGACAGGCTCCCCGGCGGTGCCGTGGGTGGGGGGGGTAATTGCGGGTGTGCGTATTCGGGAGCATCGGTGATAATGTCGTAGAATCCCTGCATTGAAAGTGCAACGAATTGCAAAAATCAAGAGGTAGTCATGGAACTAGAAATCTACGATGCGCTGCAATCAGCAGGGGTATCTCCTGAAAAAGCAAAAGCTGCGGTTGAATCAATCAACAAAGAGATTGACCGGCGCTATGCGTTGCACGCAGCACAACTGGCCACACGTGGCGATGTCGAGCAAGTAAAAGTCGAAATTGCAAAAGTGGAAAGTAATCTTGTCAAATGGCTAGTAGCCACCGCGCTGGTCATCATTGGCGCAATTGCCGCACTGCTTTCACGCATCCAATAAAAAACGCCGTCCTCCAAAGGGATTTCCTGCGGGGCATGTTCGCCGTGGTGAGAACTACGGTTTTAAACCTCAGCTTTCCTTGAACGCCCGTCCGATACTGTCGGTG
>CAJBIL010000330.1 GCA_903953145.1 uncultured beta proteobacterium | reverse complement strand
AGCTCGCCGAGCAGTTTGGCCTACCTGTCGTACCCCCCAAGCCAGCACTGGTGCCACTCGCACTCGCTCCAGAAACCCTGCTGACACTCAAACCGCTGGCCGGCGCCACGCTCGACGCGCGCGCGCACTGCGCCGGCACAGCGACGAGTTTCAGGGAAAACGTGCTGATCACGCATCGCGGCCTCTCCGGCCCGGCCATTCTGCAAATTTCCAGCTACTGGCAGATGCAGGAGTACGAAAGCAAACGCGCGCCGATCGAGATCGACCTGCTGCCCGGCCTGGATGCCGGCGCCTGGCTGGCCGAACACCGGCAGAGCAAAGCACTGTTGCCCAACCTGCTGGCCGAACATCTGCCACGGCGTTTTGCACATGAATGGTGCACGCTGGTGGCGGGAGAAAAACTACTCACCCGCCCGCTCGCCGAGCTTGGCAAACGCGACATTGAAGCAGCGGCGTCGGCACTCAAGGGCTGGGCACTGATGCCGTCCGGTACGCTCGGCTATGCCAAGGCCGAAGTCACCCTCGGCGGCGTATCCACCGATGCGCTCTCGTCCAAAACAATGGAAGCCAAAGCCGCACCGGGGCTTTATTTCATTGGCGAAGTGGTGGATGTCACCGGTTGGCTCGGCGGCTACAATTTTCAATGGGCATGGTCGTCGGGCTGGGTGGCCGGGCAGTTTGCCTGAGCACACTAAAAATTTACGCTTGCGAGCCTGCGGTGTGGCAGGTAGTATTTGCGGTAACCATGCGCTTCCTTAATTAATCAGCTAATCAATTAATTAGCGCATTCTTCTCACGCGGTTATTGAAGTTGATAGCGATGCTTGATCATCCACTGCAAGATCTGGAAGCCTGGGTCCTCTATTTCAGCGGCGCCGAATTGCCGATTCTGCGCCAGACTGCGCGTCGACTTGAAGAGGCCCGTCAGAATATCGACCGGGTAAGCGGCCGGGACATCGCAAAAATTGTCCTGCTCGACCCGTTGATGGCCGTGCGTGTGCTGGCTTTTATTCAGCCCATTCATGGCAAACATCTGCGCTCGGATATCACGACCATTGCCAGCGCCGTGATGATGATGGGGATCGAGCCGTTTTTCAAAAAGTTTGAGAATCCAATCACCATTGAAGCGCGCCTGAAAGATGAGCCGCAGGGCTTGCTCGGCGTCTTGCAGGTGATCCGCCGTGTGCAGCGCGCCAAACGTTATGCGCACGAATGGGCTTTTGCGCGCCACGACATCAACGTCGAGGAAGTTGCGCTCGCCGCGCTGCTGCACGACCTGACCGAAGTTTTGCTGTGGTGCTTTGCCCCCAAGCTGGCCATCGAGATTCGCAGCATTCAGCAAGCAAACCGGACGCTGCGCAGCATTCATGCGCAAGAGCGTGTTCTTGGCCTCAACCTCTTCGACCTGCAACTTGCACTTTGCCAGGCCTGGCACTTGCCCGAATTGCTCAAATCCCTGATGGACGACGCCAACGCCCATCAACCGCGCGTCCAGAATGTCACCCTGGCCGTCAACATGGCGCGCCACTCAGCCAATGGCTGGACAGACGCTGCCTTGCCGGACGATTTCAAAGCCATCGAAAAATTGCTGCACATCAGCCACGAAACCCTGATCTCGCGCCTGAACATCCCGCCGGAAGCACTTCCCCAGCCACCGGCAACAACAGAAGTGCCAGAAACAAGCGAGACACCCGAAGTGCTGGTAATGGCAATGCCCGACCTCCCCGCTGCCGACGCGCCGCCGCAGTAAACAGCAACACCGAACACGCCGTCTTGCCTCGCGCCCTGCTTTTCTGCATCGTTTTCATCGAGGGCTTCTGCTCACTCGGCGCTGAAGTCATCGCATTGCGCCAGATCATCCCTTATATGGGCAGTTCGATTGTCATCACGGCGCCAACCATCGGATTTTTCCTGCTGGCGCTGGCGCTCGGCTACAACGCTGGCGCCCGGATTAGCGCCAACTATCGTGCTGTGGTGGCCCGAAACTTCCTGATCGCCGCATTGCTGGCCGGTAGCGGGCTAGCCGGCATCAGTGTTGATTTCATTTTTGCCGGGTTGAATTCGCCGACGCTGGCCTATCTGGTTTTTATCAGTCTCGTACTTTGCCCGCTGGCCTGGCTAATGGGCCAGACAGTGCCGATCCTGACCAACCTGATGCAACACCAGCGCACCGGCGAGGCCAGCGGCTACGCCCTTTATTATTCAACGCTGGGCTCGTTTTTGAGCTCAATCACACTTTCACTGCTCGTCATGCAATGGCTGGGCGTTTCAGCTGCCGTCGCAATTTGCGGCGTTTTGCTGGTTGCCGGTTTTAGCTTGCTTGGCGAACGTCGCTGGCCTCAGATAATCACTGCAACAGCAAGCATCGTCCTGATTATTGGCATCAACACCTTGCCGCGTCCGGTGATCGAAACAGCCTATGCCAACTATGCGGTTATTCCGGTCAAACTTGACGGTGCAATCAATCCGCGGGCCTTCAAAAACAACAACTCGGTCGCCTCGCT
>CAJBIL010000329.1 GCA_903953145.1 uncultured beta proteobacterium | reverse complement strand
GTGGTTGATGTCCCTGTAAATGTCCCTGTAAATGTCCCTGTAAACGAACGCTTGGAAAAAATCCTGTCGATGGTACGCACCAATCCCAAGGTAACGGCTGAGAAGATGGCGCTCGCGCTGGGCGTGACGGACAAGACCATCAAGCGCAATCTCAACGCATTGCGTGAGCAAGGCCGAATCCAGCGCGTGGGTTCTGATAAAAGCGGCCACTGGGAAATTATCGAAAGAATTTTGTGAGCAAACCGACTATCGAGGACATCCTCGCCCCCAAGCCTGAAGCTCACCTTCGCATCTACGCCTGTGCGATTGCCGATGCCGCACACTTGGGCCTGCTTAAGGTCGGCCAGACAACGCGGGATGTGAAGCGGCGGATTATCGGGCTGACGCATTACGGGCTTTACGACACGGTGGTGGCGAAAGAATGAAAGGCACAACTGCACGCCTTCAATTCGACCCTTCGGTGGCGGCGTTTGGGGTGCGTATTTCGGCAAGTTATTTGGCAACTTATCGGGTAACTTATCTGGCAATTTTCCTGCTGCTTTTGTCGCTACTCACCGCCGGCCCGGCATTCGCGTTGCCCGACGAGCTTGAGGTGCACCTCGATGAAACCACGCCCAAGGGTGAATTCGGCTTCGACATGGTGTCGAACTACACATTTGCCGGCCCCCGTCGCCTCTCGGACGAGACTGAAAAGCTGCGTTCCTCGGTGCATTTGCTCCAGATCAGCCCGAGTCTGTCCTACGGCATTGCGAGCAATACGCAGATCGGCCTGCAATTGTTTTCCTCGATTGGCCCGGGCGGCGAAACCCGCGTTGATGGCGGCCGGGTGGAGCTGATCAGCGTCCCGATTCGGCCTGACGATGATGACGACGATGGATTCTTCCTCGGCGGCCTGCTCGAAGTCGGGCATCTGCCGCGAACGCTTTCCGCCAACCGGCTTGATGCCGAGATCAAGATGATCGTCGGCTATCGAACCGGCCGCTGGACCTTTGCCAGCAACCCGGAAGTCGGCTTCAAGGTGGCCGGTGACGGTTCTTCACTGCCGGAATTTTCAATCAAATTGAAAACGGCCTACCGGATCAACCAGACGACGAGCATCGGCCTCGAACACTTTGGCGATTTAGGCGAATTACACCACCTTGGTCACTTGAATCAACAGAGCCAGCAAACTTTCGCGGTTGTCGATTTGAAAGCCGGCGAGATGGAATTTAACCTCGGTCTCGGCCGTGGCTGGACCGATGTCTCCGAACGCTGGGTGCTGAAAACGATTGTTTCATTTCCTTTCGGGAAATAAACCACCTGCCCTGCAAGGCACGCCGGATGGCGTTCTAGCGCATATGGTTGCCTGGGAGGCAATAAATACGCGCTTCTTCAGCAATAGGGTATGGTAGATCGTTGATCCATGCGGCTTGTAGCGATATCGCTTAGCGAGGCGCTGTCCATAACCGGAAGTTGAGTGCCAGCATGATCGCCAGCAGGAGGGCGGCGCCGGTGTTGTGGGCAACGGCCAGCGGCAGGGGGAGTGAGAGCAGGACGTTGGCGATGCCGAGCGATAGCTGGGTGCAGAGTGCGCCGGCCAGCAATAGCCCCCAGCCGCGCCAACCCGGGTGTTGCCAGAGCGTGCGTGTCAGCGTGCCGGCGATTAGCAGCACGAGCAGCGCGCCGATCCGGTGTGTCCAGTGAATCGCGGTTAATGCAGCGTTTGAGAGTAGTGCGCCGTCGGCGGTCTGGCCGAGGTCGCGGCGCAGCTGGAAGGCGTGCTGAAAATCCATTTCGGGCAGCCAGACGCCCTGGCAAGTGGGGAAATCGGCGCAGGCGAGGGCGGCGTAGTTGCTGCTCACCCAGCCGCCAAGGGCGATCTGGCCAATCACAACAACCAGGGCGAGGGTGCCGAGGGTGCGCAGGCCGCTGCCAGCCGGTATCTGGTTGCCAAGGGTTTGCCGCAAGACGAGCCAGAGCAGCAGCGCTAGCGTGCTCATGCCGCCGAGCAGGTGGGCGCTGACGATCACCGGTTTGAGCAGCAGGGTCACTGTCCACATCCCGAGCATCGCCTGGAAGCCGACGACAGCAACGAGCACGGTGGGTAGTAAGGGCGATTGGCGTAATTCGCGCCGATGCCGCCAGGCGAGCCCGGCAATGCCCAGAATCAGCAGCCCGAGCGTGCCGGCCAGATAGCGGTGCAGCATTTCCTTCCATGCCTTGTGTGGCTCAACCGGCTTGCCGGGGAAGGCTTGCAAGGCGGCGGACTGTTCATGCGCCTGTTCGGGAACGCCCAGCAGATGGCCGTAACAGCCGGGCCAGTCCGGGCAACCAAGCCCGGCGTCAGAGAGGCGAACATAGGCGCCGAGTGATACGACGCCGAAGGCGAGCAGCGTTGCCAGGATCAGCAACGGGCGGTAAAAACGCATGGGCGAAAATCAGCGCAAGAAATGATCGGCCAGCAGCGCGGCGAACAGGAGCGTCAGGTAAATGATCGACCAGCGGAACGTGCGTTTGGCCAGGGCATCGCTGTAATTGCGCCAGAGGGCAAAGCCATAGGCGAGAAAAACGGCGTCGAGCAGGAGGGCTGCGGCGAGATACCACGGCCCACTCATGCCGAGCGTGAAGGGTAAAACGGTGGCGCCGGTCAGCATCACGACATAGAGCAGGCTGTGCAGGCAGGTGAACTGCACGCCGTGCGTGACCGGCAGCATCGGCAGGCCGGCTTTTGCGTAATCGTCGCGCCGATAGCAGGCCAGCGCCCAGAAGTGGGGTGGCGTCCAGATGAAGATGATCAGGAAGAGCACCAGCGCTTCGGGGCCGATCTGCCCGGTCAATGCCGTCCAGCCCAGCAGCGGCGGCATCGCGCCGGAAGCGCCGCCAATCACGATGTTCATCGGCGTTGCCGGTTTGAGCAGCACCGTATAAATCACCGCGTAACCGAGGAAGGTGGCCAGCGTCAGCCACATGGTCAGCGGGTTAACCAGCGCGTGTAGCAGCCACAGCCCGGCACCACCGACCAGCGTGGCCAGCGTCAGCGTCTCGCTCGCCGAAACTTCGCCACGCGCCGTCGGGCGGGCGCGGGTGCGTGCCATGCGTGCGTCGATTTGCTGTTCGAGCAGGCAATTGATCGCCGCTGCCGCGCCGGCGACCAGCGCAATGCCGATTGAGGCCGCAAGAAACAGCCCGAGCGGTGGAAACGATGGGCTGGCGAGAAACATGCCGATCATCGCGGTGAATACGATCAGGCTGTTCACGCGTGGCTTGCAGAGCTCGAAAAAAGCGGCCAGGCGCTGCGCCGGTGAGCGCGGGGAGTTTCTGGTAAGCACGGACATGGCGTCTCCTTGTTTCTCTTGCTGGCTATTCTTGGTTGCAGTTGGCTACTTTTGACTGCTTTTGACTGATCCTAAAAACCGCAGTTCTCACCACGGCGGGCACGGCGAACACGGCGAAAAACATGGGCTTGAAGCTTTTTCTTTATCTCACCCGGCGGGTGATTAAAAAATTTGGTGTAAGTTTTTGATTTTCCGCTGTGTTCGCCGTGCTCGCTGTGGTTAACTGCTTTTTCTAGGCATTGCTAGCCGACCCAGGAATACTTCAACAGGCGCTCAAGATCCTTGCGCATGCCCTGCATATCGGGTTGGTTGGTGTAGCGCATCATCACGTTGCCGAGCGGGTCGATCACGTAGAAGCGGTGATTCGTGCTGTCGAGCATGCTGCGTAACACATCGCCGTCTTTGCCGGCCATGGGTGCGGCGATTAACAGGTCCGGGTAGCTTTTGCGCAATCCCGGCAGCGCTGTATCTGCCGCCAGTGCCGTCACGCTGTCGCCAAGCAGGACGCGGTGCAAGCGCCCCATTTCCTTGTTCAGCGAGACCTGCACCT
>CAJBIL010000328.1 GCA_903953145.1 uncultured beta proteobacterium | reverse complement strand
GTGATTTCTGAGCGAGATTTATTCACTTTGCAACGTGTGGGTTTGCGCCAGATACGCCAGTCAATTGATAACGCCACAGATATCGATATGCTGTGCCAGGCATCTACCGACGTCCGTCAATTGGCGCTTAATATGCTTGCGCAGGGTGTTGGCGCCGAGCAGTTAACGCAGTTCATTTCTGCGCTGAATGACACTTTGACCCGCCGTATCATTCAGCTCAACGTTGATCGCCATGACCTGCAAGGGATCGAGTGGGCCTGGCTTTCATTCGGCTCCGAGGGGCGTGATGAGCAGACTTTCAGTACAGATCAGGATAACGGGATTGTCTACCTGTGCAATGATCAGATGGATTGCGGTCAGGCACAACAGCGATTACTGGATTTCGCCCGGGATGTGAATGTTGATCTTGACAAGGTTGGTTTTACTTTGTGCAAAGGCAACATCATGGCCAGTAACCCGGATCTTTGCCTCACGCTCGACGCGTGGGAACAAAAGTTTGCTGACTGGGTGCGTATTCCAGATCCGAATTCGTTACTCAACGCGACAATCTTTTTCGATTTCCGCCCGCTTTACGGTGCAGTCACTTTGGCGCATCAGTTACGGGTTACACTTTTTCAGCAGGTGCGCGGCAACCCCTTATTCATGCGCATGATGGCGCAGAACGCACTTTCGGTGCTGCCACCGCTCGGAAAAATTCGTGATTTCATTACCGATGCTGATCCTGAGCATCCTGGCACAATCGATCTGAAAAAATTTGGCGCCCGTTTGTTTATTGATGCCGCCCGGATTTTTGCACTCGCAAAAGAGGTTGCCAATACCAACACGGTTCAACGCCTCAAACTGGCAAGCGCGAAGATGAATGTTTCACAGGATGAAGTCGGGTCAATCATTGAGGGCTTTAATTTCATCCAGCTTATTCGTTTGCGTCACCAGCACTTCGAGCAAGAGCATGGACGTCCCGGCGATAATTTTGTTAAGCCGGATGAGCTCAATGAATTGGAACGAAGGATTCTGAAGGAGTCCTTCCGGCAGGTACGCAAGTTGCAACAGCGCCTGAAACTTGACTATCAGACCTGATGCTATGAACTGGTTTTCCAAACTTTTTGATGGTGAAGCGCAGGCTGCAGTTCCTTTGTCGTCCATGCAACAGCAGTTGATTGCTGATTGGCGTAGTTTGCCGCAAGCCGAGCTCGGGCGGGCGCATCACCTTAATCGCTATATCGTTGTCGATGTCGAAACCACTGGTTTGAACATGGACAAAGATAAACTGATCTCGATTGGCGCAGTCGCTGTGGTTAATGGCCTGATCGATTTCCATGACGCATTTGCTGTTGTATTGCGGCAGGATGAGGTTAGTGCCGACGAAAATATACTGCTTCATGGAATCGGTGCTTCGGCGCAGCGTGATGGTGTCAGCCCTCCGGATGCACTGATCGCGTTTCTTCAATATGCCGGCAAGTCGCCGCTCGTGGCTTATCACGCACGCTTTGATCAGCACATGATTGAAGATGCAATTACAGCGCATCTTGGTATTAAGTTAGATCAGGCGTGGATTGATCTGGCAGCGGTGATGCCCGATCTCTTTCGCGATCATACCGATGAGCAGGTTGATCTGGATTACTGGCTGAGCATTTTTGGCGTTGAAAATATCCAGCGCCACAATGCTGTTTCGGATGCCTACGCAACAGCACAACTTTTGCAGGTTGCTATGGCTCGCGGTGCCCAGCGTCATCTTGAGACTCCTGCAAGTTTTATCAGTGTTGAGAAATCGTTTCGCTGGATGCGACGTAACGCTTGATTTGCTTGTGACGGAGGCACTCTGATGGACAACATCGCTGTAAAGTTGCGGCGCTATTTCGGTTTCTATACCGGTGCTTTCGTTGTCTTTGTAATCGCTCTCGGCATTCTCGAACAACATGGAATGCCGCCACGCTGGATTGGCTATTCCTTCCTTTTTCTGACTATTTTTCTTTACGCCACGATTGGCGTGATGGCACGTACAGCTAATGTTTCGGAGTATTACGTCGCTGGCCGGCGGGTGCCTGCATTGTTCAATGGAATGGCCACCGGCGCCGACTGGATGAGTGCTGCCTCCTTCATGGGATTGGCCGGAACACTTTATCTTTCTGGTTATCAGGGCTTGGCTTATGTGATGGGCTGGACGGGAGGGTATGTGCTGGTCGCTTTGCTGCTTGCGCCTTATTTACGGCGCTTCGGGCAATATACTATTCCGGATTTTCTCGGTGCCCGATATGGGGGCAATGCCGCACGTCTGGTTGGTGTATTTGCAGCGGTGCTTGCTTCTTTTGTTTACGTAGTTGCGCAGATTTACGGTGTTGGCGTGATTACCAGTCGTTTCGTTGGCTTGCAGTTTGAGATTGGTGTTTTTGTTGGGCTGGCAGGCATTCTGGTTTGTTCTTTTCTTGGTGGTATGCGCGCGGTTACGTGGACGCAGGTCGCCCAGTATGTCGTTCTAATCGCCGCTTATGTTGCGCCGGTTGCCATGCTCTCGTTCAAGGTCACTGGTGTTCCCATCCCGCAACTGGTCTATGGTGAAGTGCTAAAAAAAGTAGGCGTTCTTGAAAACCAGATATTCTCAAACCAAGCAGAAATTGATGCGCGCCGCCTTTACCGTGAGCGTGCCGAGGCTTATAACGAGAAAATTCTGCGATTACCAACTTCACTTACTGAGGAGAAACAGCGCTTATCCTCACAGATCAACGAATTAAAAGGTAGTGATGTACAGATGCGCGAGGTTGTTGCGCTCGAAAAACAACGCCGTGATTTACCGCAAACGCCTGAGGCAGCAAAAGAGCGCTGGGATGTCTCAAAGCGGGCAGCTAGCGAACGAGGCGCTGAACCAATCCACCACGCGGGTGCTTTTCCCGGAAAAGATGAGCAATCACAAAATACCGCACGCTTGAATTTTATTGCACTGGTATTTTGCCTGATGGTTGGTACTGCTGCGTTGCCTCACGTTCTGACGCGCTATTACACGACGCCTACGGTGCGGGAAGCACGCAACTCCGTCGTCTGGTCGCTCCTTTTTATACTCTTGCTCTATCTCACTGCGCCGGCATATGCAGTTTTTGCCAAATACGAGATTTATTCGACGATTATTAATACGAATATTTCGCAGTTGCCGGGATGGGTTAGTGCCTGGAGTAAGGTCGGCCTTGTTTCGATTGAAGATATTAACCATGATGGTATTTTGCAACTGGCAGAACTCGCACTTAACCCTGACGTGATCGTTTTGGCTACGCCTGAAATCGCAGGTTTGCCCTATGTGATTTCCGGGCTTGTAGCTGCTGGGGCTTTGGCAGCTGCCTTGTCAACCGCCGATGGATTACTGCTCACGATTGCGGGTTCGTTCTCGCATGATATTTATTACAAAATTTATCGCCCAGGCGCCTCGACGCAGTGGCGTCTGGTTGTTTCCAAATCAGCACTACTCGTGGTAGCAGTAATTGGCGCAACTGTTGCTTCACAGAAGCCAGGGACTATCCTTTTCATGGTCGCCTGGGCGTTTTCGATTGCTGCTGCTGCTTTCTTTCCCGCGCTGGTACTCGGCATCTTCTGGAAACGAGCAAATAAAGCAGGGGCAGTGAGTGGCATGGCTGTTGGTCTTTTGATCACACTCTATTACATGGTACGAGTTCAGTTTGATACGATTCCCTGGCTGGGAATTTATGGTATAGGAATGGAGCCGTGGCTTGGTATTCAGTCAACATCTGCTGGTGTGTGGGGGGTGGCCGTCGGTTTCCTGACCATCATTATTGTTAGTTTATTGACAGATCCACCTGGTCAGGATATCCAGGATTTCGTGGAACAGATTCGATATCCTGCAATAGAGCAATGATTTTTAAGCATGATCAATTTTTTTGGGCAAAACCTCTTTTTTAAAGCTCTGGTCTATGCAGGTATCTGAAAAACACCGTGAATACTGGCGTAAAACCGTTCGGATGACAGCAATAATGCTTACTGTCTGGTTTGTCGTAAGTTTTGTTGTCAGTTACTTTGCGCGTGAACTCAACCAGTTCGAATTTCTTGGTTTTCCACTCGGTTTTTATATGGGGGCTCAGGGAGCCCTTATTATTTATGTGCTGATTATCTGGTACTACGCAAGGTACATGAATCGCCTGGACATTGAATACAGTGTTGAGCAGGATGACATTAGAAGTTCGTAATGAGCTAACTTGGCTAAATATTTTATTATGACATTCGAGTTGGTTGTCAGTGTTTGTCGAACCATCGTAGAAGTCGCTCTGTTCGGCCTGCTTGGTCAAGGTGCTATCCGTATCTTTGCTGGCCCCACATGTAGCCGTAATCCAATCTACCTGTTTTTTTGTGTTATCACTCGACCACCGATGATTGCAATACGATTTTTGATGCCAGCACTGATTATCGATAAACATATCGCTATCATTACTTTTTTCGTATTGTTCTGGTTATGGATATTTCTGGCTTATATCAAGCAAGTTTTTGCAGGGTGAGTGCCTCAATTCATCCCGTTATACACAACTCACTCAGCATGAGCCGACATTCCGATG
>CAJBIL010000327.1 GCA_903953145.1 uncultured beta proteobacterium | reverse complement strand
GCCTGATCGCACCTTATAACGCTTATAAGATAGAACCTCCTCATAACCGTTATAAGATGCGGCACGAATTCCAGACACGAACGGCTGCGACACTCGGCAGCGACCGTTAGCAATCCGCTAACGTTACCGGGTTGCGTTAGCCCCATTTCCCCCAACCGTCTGCGCTGTCGCCCCCACTTTACCGACAGCTACCACTCATCAAGTTCGTCCTGATCCAGAACAGGCCGCTCAAAAAATCCATTCGCAGTTAGCATCTCTGCAATTGCAGAGATACCGGCCAATCCACCCAGCGGCAGACTAACTCGTGGTCAGACCATGCTGGCATGTATCACTTCTGCGCGCCAGGGCAAGAGTAGCGACAAACGCTGACTCTTGGCGAAAGCACTGGGTTCGATCCCCGGCTGGTCGTATTCCTGGGCTGATCTACTTGCAGTGAGATGCGGGTGGTGCCATAATGGCACCATTATGCAAGGATCGGCTATCAGTAAAGGAGTTCGCCAATGACTGCTACAACTGTCGAACGGGGAAGGGTTTCTGCACGAATTCCAGTACAGGTGCAAGAAACACTTGAACTGGCGGCTGCGATGGTCGGTGCTACCGTCAATCAATTCATGGTCCAGACGGCGCTGCGCGAAGCCGAGCGCATCATCGAACAGGAGCGGGTGATTCGTCTGTCCGCTCGTGATGCCGAGATGTTCATTCAGGCATTGGAAAATCCGCCGCCACCGAATGCCAAGTTGAAAGCGGCTTTGCAACATTATCAGGATGCCAAGCGGGACGATGAAGCTACAAGCTTTAACTGGCAACCACGTCCGAAACGGGTTTGATTGCGGCGTCGAGGCCCTGAATATCTGGCTTCGACAAACCGCTCTGCAACATCAAGCGAAGGGTATCTCGCGGACGTTTGTTGCCGTTCCATCGAACGCTGAAGAGGTGGAACGCTATCGTTTGGCTGGTTATGACGATCTTGGTGAGGCCAGTATTCTCGGCTTTTTTGCCCTGGCATCGGCTTTCGTATTGGCCGACGATCTGGCGCCTGAACTGGTCAAGCGCTATCCGCGTCAGATTCCGGTTACCCGCTTGGGGAGGCTGGCCATCCGCTCTGACCTGCAAGGACAGGGGCTCGGACGATTGTTGCTGGCGGATGCAGTGACCCGGTCTCGCAACGCGGCTTTGTCGGTGGGTAGCGCCGGGATTTTCGTTGATGCAAAGAATTCCGCAGCCGCCAAGTTTTACGCTGATTACGGTTTTATGGTGTGCAAAGAGCAGCCCCTGAAACTGTATTTGCCGATGTGGTGATCCATTGTGTTCAAATACCCGCAGACGTAAGCATTGCCCCGCATATAGAGTTGTTGGTAGTAAACTCAGCGGCACCAGCAACACCAAGGCTCACAGCGATGTGGGCCTTTTTCATTTTTAGGGTGGGCCAGCACCGGGCTAGCACGAAGGGGAAATTTCCTACAAATCAGGCCCAAAGAAAAACCGGCCACCAAAGCCGGTTCGGTTCTACCTTCCTTGCGCGTCTGCCCGGTTTTCCCTCCGTCGAGGTAGGCGTAGAAAAAACGTTATGCTGCGTTGATTGAGTACGTGACGGCGGCTAAAAACTGGCAAAATCCTGTCAATAATCCGCCAGAAGGAAAGCAATATGCAGCGCGAAGCGATGGAATACGACGTGGTGGTGGTTGGTGGTGGCCCTGCCGGGCTGGCTGCTGCGGTCCGCCTGAAGCAACTTGCGGTAGCAGATGCCGGCGAGATCAGCGTTTGCCTGATCGAGAAGAGTGCTGAAATCGGTGGTCATATTCTCTCCGGCGCCGTGATGGATCCCAAGGCGCTGGCTGAGTTGTTTCCTGACTGGCAAGCCCAAGGCGCGCCGCTCAAGGCGCTGGTTAGCGAAGACCGTTTTTTGATCCTCAAGGAAGCGGGCGCTGCGCAAATTCCGAACTGGCTGCTTCCCGATTGTTTCCATAACGAAGGCAACTACGTCATCAGCCTCGGCAATTTGTGCCGCTGGCTTGGTGAGGAGGCTGAAGCGCTCGGCGTTGAAATTTATCCGGGTTTTGCCGGTGCTGAGGTGTTGTACAACGAGGATGGCTCGGTTAAAGGCGTCGCTACCGGCGATATGGGCTTGCTGAAAGACGGTACGCCGGGCCCGGCGCATCAACCCGGCATGGAACTGCACGCAAAATACACGCTGTTTGCTGAAGGCTGTCGCGGCCACCTCGGCAAGCAGCTTGAGGAGAGGTTCAATCTTCGGGTTGGTGCTGACCCGCAGGTCTACGGCATCGGTATCAAGGAGCTTTGGGAGATCAAGCCGGAGAGACACCAGCCCGGCCTGGTTATCCACACCGGCGGCTGGCCGCTTGCGCCGGATACCTACGGCGGCGGCTTTCTTTACCACATGGAAGATAATCTGGTTTCGGTTGGTTTTGTCACCGGGCTCGGCTACACCAATCCTTATCTGTCGCCCTATGAAGAGTTCCAGCGCCTGAAAACCAATCCGGAGATTCGCACTTTTCTGGAAGGCGGCAAGCGCGTCGCTTATGGCGCACGGGCGATTGCTGCCGGGGGGTTGCAGTCGTTACCCAAGCTGGTTTTCCCCGGTGGGGCGCTGGTCGGCGACGATGCCGGCTTCCTCAATGCATCACGCATCAAGGGCTCGCACTGCGCGATCAAGACGGGATCGCTGGCGGCTGAAGCGGCATTTGCTGCGGTCGTTGCCGGCCGCAGCAATGACGAGCTCAGCGCTTATCCGGCGGCCTTCAAGAAAAGCTGGCTTTACGATGAGCTTTATACTGCGCGCAATTTCAAGCCGTGGATGGCTAAGGGTTTGCACTATGGCGGGTTGATGTTTGGCATCGAGCAACTCATTTTTCGCGGCAAAGCGCCGTGGACGCTGCATCACAGCGGCCCGGATCACAGCCGGCTGAAGAGGGCGGCAGATTGCCAGCCGATTATTTATCCCAAACCGGATGGCGTCGTGACTTTTGATCGCCTGTCGTCGGTTTTTATCTCGAATACCAATCACGCAGAAAACCAGCCCTGCCATCTGCGGCTGAAGGATGCGGCGGTGCCGGTCAAGGTCAATCTGGCGCTTTATGATGCGCCCGAGCAGCGCTATTGCCCGGCCGGTGTGTATGAGATCGTGCATGATGCGCAGGGGCAGAATCCGGCGCTGCTGATCAACGCGCAGAACTGCGTGCATTGCAAGACCTGTGACATCAAGGACCCGACCCAGAATATCAACTGGGTTGTGCCACAGGGCGGTGAGGGGCCGAATTATCCAAATATGTGAGCTGGTTTTGAGTCAGTCGGGCACAAGCTAAAAACTTGATTTGTTCATTGCGTTCGTTGTGTTTAAACGCTTTTTTGAGGTTCGATCATGCACCGGATTTTATTTGCGCTGACCTGTTTGCTTGGTCTGTTTTCACTGCCGGCGTGGGCGGATGAGCCGGTGATTGTTCGTCAGATAATTTCGCCATCCGACTTTCCCCGGGCGCGTGAGGCATTGCAGGATGCGATCGAGAATCAGGGTCTGATTGCCGGCGCGACCAGCCATTTTGGCGAAATGCTGGCCCGTACCGGCCCCTCGCTCGGACGCCCGGTGGCCTTCTATGATCAGGCGGAAGTTGTTTCGTTTTGCAGTGCCACGGTGTCCTGGGGGCTGGTTGAGGAGCAAGCGGCTTACATCGCTTTGTGCCCGTTGACCATCGCGATTTACACCTTGCCGGGCGAGAAGGGGACGGTCTACCTCAGCTATCGCGATCCGGGTTCGGCCAGCCCGGCCTTGCGCCGCGCGGCTGCGTTGTTGCGCGATATTGCCTCGGCGACCCTGATTTCTGCACGTCGCCATACGGCGCTTGAGTGAGTCGGTTACGTAGATTTCTCCAGGAGGCTGGCTTGTAGGGCCCGCCAAATGGTCATCTACGAGAGGCATGGCTGGAGAGTGGCTTAAATAAACGATCTCCAGAGGCTTGTTAGCTAGAACGCCTATCCATGAGCCCCGCAGGGCATCGCCTTTGGCTACTCGCCATCCGCATACGGCCACAACTGGTGGCTATCTACGTAAAGCCGGTAGCGTGCTTCCAGCGCGTCGAGCCGGGCGCTATTGGCGTTGAGGCGTGCTTCATTAGCCTGCCGTTGAGCGAGCAGCACATCGCTTAGCCCGGCTTCGCCCAGCGTGCGGGCGCGGGCGGTCAGCTTGGCGGCTTGTTCGATGCGTTGTGCGGCATCTTCGGCGCGGCGCCAGGATTCGTAAGAGGCTTCGGCGGCGGCAAACCCGGTGGCAATTTCGGCGTTGATTTTGGCAATCGTTGCCGCTTCCCGTTGTGCCGATGCACTGGCCAGCGCCGTTTCGCGGCGGGCGTTGGCGGCGCGAGCCTGGCCGGGGAAGGGGATACTCAGGCTGAGACCGGTCAAACGCTCTTCACCGCCCCTATCCGAGCCAACATGGACACCGATCGTTGGGTCCGGCGTGCGTTCAGCATCGGCGCGGCTGGCGACCAGTCGGGCGCGCTGGCTGTCCGAGCGGGCGAGCAGTAACTCATGATTGTGTTCGAGCAGGTGTTCGCGCCAGTCGGCCAGGCTGCCGGCCAGTGCTTGTGGCGTGCTCAGGGTCACGTCGGCCGGCAGACGCAGCGCCGGGAAGCGGGCGCCGAGTTCGGCGGCAGCCACGGCGGTGCGCAGCTTGGCTTGCTCGAAGGCAGCTTGTGCCTGCGCTGTGGCGGCCTCGCTCTGCATCAGTTCAAGGCGTGGCGCATCGCCCAGTTGAACGCGGCGTGTGGTGGCTTGCTGCTGGCGTGCCAGTGAGTCGCTTTGCAGTGACCACTGACGCGCGTTTTCTCTTTCGCGCAGCCAGATAAACCAGCCTTTGAGCAGGCTGCGCGCGGTTTCGTGCAGCGCATCGCCGAAACTGGCTTTGGCCTGTGTGATGCCCTGCGCGCCGATTTCGGCATCAATCGCGGCTTTGCCGGGCAGGCGCAGCGGGCGTTCGAGCGCGGCGCGCCATTCGTTGTAGCGCTGGGTGGATGCGCTTTGCGTGCCATTGACGTTGCGCTTCTGTCCCTCAACGCGCATGCCCCATTCGTACCCGCCGGCGTCGAGCCGGTCGCGATTGGCGGTTTCTGCATCAATCATCGCGGCGGCCGCCTGCGCCATTGGTGCTTGCCGGATGGCCGTGAGCGCCTGATCGAGCGGCGGTAAATCGCTAGGGTAGGGGATCGGTGTTTCAGCCGCCGATGCCGCGAAATGAGTCGCTAATAACGCACAGCACAACAAGTACTTTCTCAATTGATTCTCCCGTAGCTGAGCAAGGGCAACGCCCAGTAGGTGATTTCAGCGCGCGGAAGGCGTTCGCGCAGGGCGTCGAGAATGCGCTGGGTGTCGTCGCCGGCCATCAGTAATTGAAACTCGACCCGTCGCGAGCGGCCGCGTACCTGCTCGGCAACGTTGGCGTAGCCGATGCGCGCACCGTGTGCGTCGATGGGTTGCGAGCCGAAGCGGTGAACAATGTCTTCGTGCTCGAGCAAAATATCGATCAGCATTTCTTCCAGTTCCTGCGCAACCACCAGCATCAGGCAGACATCGGGCTGCGTCATGGCTTTTCTCCAAACTTGCGGTAAAGAATGGGTAGCAACAGCAGGGTGAGCAGCGTGGAGGTGACCAGCCCGCCGATCACCACGATGGCCAGCGGTTTCTGGATCTCCGATCCGGGGCCACTGGCAAAGAGCAGCGGCACGAGGCCGAAGGCGGCGATTGAGGCCGTCATCATCACCGGCCGCAGCCGGCGTTTGGCGCCTTCGACGACGACTTGGGTGAGCGGCAAGCCCTGGGCGCGCAGCTGGTTGAAGTAGGTGACCATCACCACGCCGTTGAGCACGGCGATGCCGAGCAGGGCGATGAAGCCGACCGACGCCGGCACCGAGAGATATTCGCCCGAGGCGAGCAGCGCGAAGATGCCACCAACCATCGCAAAAGGCACGTTGGAGAGCACCAGCGCCGCCTGCCGGAGCGAGCCGAAGGTCGAGAACAGGAGCAGGAAGATCAGCGCCAGCGCAATCGGAACAACGATGGCCAGACGCTTGGCAGCGCGTTGCTGGTTCTCGAACTGGCCGCCCCAGACGAGGGTGTAGCCCTGCGGAATCTGCAACTTTTGCGCGACGCCGAGTTTTGCTTCCTCGACAAAACCCACAAGATCACGGCCGCGCACGTTGGATTGGATCACCACATAGCGCTGCGCGTTTTCGCGATCCACCTTGACCGGCCCTTCGATGCGCTCAATTTTGGCGACCTGCGCCAGCGGTACGGTGCTGCCGTTCGCGAGTGTGATGCGCAGAGTGCTGAAATGCTCGACGCCCTCGCTGCCGCCCTCGCCACGGATGACCAGCGGTGTGCGCCGGCCGGGTTCGATCACCAGCCCCGCCGGCTGGCCTTCAACCACGCTTCTCAGCGCGGCTTG
>CAJBIL010000326.1 GCA_903953145.1 uncultured beta proteobacterium | reverse complement strand
ATCGCCACATCGCCTGGATCAATGCAAAGGCTGAAAATCACTTTCAGATGTCCGCCCTGACTGACCAGGGGCAGACGCTGACCAATCTAATTCGCCAACCGGACTTTGTCAGCTACTTGGATGCCGAACGTTACGACGAGCCTCTGATATATCGCAGTGGCCGGGTGGAAGGCCAGACCCTGCTATTACAGGTTATTCCGTATGGGGAAGATCAGACATTGCTGCTTTCCCGTGACATTAGCCATCTGGAACGTCTGGAAACAATGCGCCGTGATTTCATTGCCAATGTTTCACATGAATTGAAAACACCGCTCACCGTGGTCTCCGGATTTGCCGAAATGCTGGCTGAAGCAGATCCGGAAACGGAATACAGCGAAGCCGAAATGAAGCGCTATCTGGCACTGATCGTTGAGCAAACTGGCCGTATGCAACGTCTGATCGAAGATCTGATGACATTGTCTGCCCTGGAAACGGGAGGTGCGGTGCACTGTGAGGATCGTATCGAGCTTGAGTTGATGTTCCAAAGCCTGCTTTCAGAGGCGGAGGCACTGTCCGCAGGGCGGCATGTTTTCAGCCTGATTATTGAGGCGCCTACTGTTTTTGATGGCTGTGCTAACGAATTGCGCAGTGCATTCAGTAATCTGACGATTAACGCAGTCCGTTATACGCCTGCTGGCGGGCGGATTGATTTGATCTGGCGTCTACGTGCGGGACAGGCTGAATTTGTTGTGGTCGATACGGGCATTGGCATTGCGCCACAGCACTTGCCGCGTTTGACCGAGCGTTTTTATCGCATTGATCGAGGCCGCTCAAGAGATACTGGTGGTACGGGTCTGGGCCTGGCAATTGTCAAACACGTTTTGACGCGTCATCAGGCTGTGCTCAACGTCGAGAGTGATCCCGGCAAGGGAAGTCGATTTATTGCGTGTTTTCCGGCCACTCGTTTGGTGAGCAGTAAGTCTCATTAGACAGGTAGGAAATCTACCCACTCAAAATCCGGGCCGTCGTCAATGACATGCTTCAGCTGTGCGCAGAATTTGCTCTCAGCGTGAATTTCGAGAATACGACCAGGTCGATACCAGCCTTTAGGAATGATTAGTGATTGCATGCTGCCTACGGCACGCAGCGTGGGTAGCATGAAGGCGGGGCTGCATTTTTCCCAGTTTGATTTTTCCTCGGCAACGGGACGAATAGCAATCGCCAGTGGTATGCCGGGTAAGGCGGCAACGCCAGCGATCAAGCCGCCATTTTGTTCCTGCATGAGCCAGGTGGTGTGTGCCAGGAAGAATTTTTCGCCGTCATGCGGACAGATTGATAGCAACTGACCATGTGTCATTTTCCTTCCAGCAACACTGCGATGGAGCCGGAAGCCGTTTGCTGACTGGTTAACGACTTCCCAATAGTCGACTGTGAAACTGATTTTTTTTTGAGACACCTGTAATTGCTGCGTTGGGTCGACCATGTGCCGAAACGCAAACAGACGGTCGAATTCCTGTCGTGAGTAAGCTTGAACATTTTCTGGCTGAACAAATTCTTTGCCGGAGATGAAGTAATGCATTGCATCGAATTCTGTGCAGAGCCTTGCTGTTCCCGACGTCGCATGACGGTCGAACTTGCGCGGTGCTTTGGCTTGTGACCATAAGCGACTGAGCAGTTCGAGCAGGCGGTTGCACTGGCCGGACGTGCAATCTTCGCCAAGGCCAATTTGTATCGGTGGGATTTTCTGGTTCAACTGCTGGCGAATTTTGGCCAGTTGCTTGGTCAGTAACAATGTGTTGAGACGACGTAGATGCTCGATCGGCGAGCCTTTGTGCGTAGGGTGTAGGCCAGCGTCTTTTTTTAGATCAATCGCAAAGTCGGGCGGTGATTCCCCGTGCCCAATCAGATGAATACTGACGATTGACGACCAATTATTGGCCCAGCGGCGAACCAGGTTCTGGTCGCGTACGGAGAGGCTGTACGGGCCTGCTAACTCACAAAGTAGCAGGCTGGCAAAAGCTGCCGCACAGCTTGCACTGTCTGCCGTTTGTGCGTTCGGGTCGGCTACGGCCAGAGCGGCAACACCCAGCGCTTCTGCCTTGGCGTAATCGGTATGTAATTCAATCCAGACTTCCGGCGGTAACTCTCGTCGTGCACGGTGATGTTCCGTGATGACCATCCCGGCGTAATGAATGCAGCGATGCAGGTGTTGCGCCGTGTGCAACGAACGCTCACTATCGTTGGCCGAAGTATCAAGCTGTATGCAGTGTCTGTGGGCGCGTGCTGCTTTGCGCCAGGTGCTGACCATCCGCTGGAAAAGATCCTCTTCAGCCGTCGCGAGTGGTAGCGGTTTGTTGATATAGCGTTTGGCAAGCTCCTCGCCAACAAAGCAAAGCGCTACGCGTGCTTGTTCGAGCAGTTTGAGGTAGACGTCAGCAGGGGGGGGCGCCTCCAGCATGCTGCTAAAAAAACGGTCGAGATCGGCCTCTGCCTGTGGCGCATTGGCGATGGGTAGGCGCGCGAGCATTTGCAGCCCGGTTTGCAGATCCGGGATGAGGATTGGTGACGTGATCCGGGTAAACGTAGCGTTCATCAGGGGGCGTCTCTTCGTTCTGTGAGCAACAGCGCTTAGAGCAACACGCGCTCGATGCCGCCGTTGTTCGCTTTTTGTACATACTTCGCCATCCAGTCATCCCCCAGCAGATATTTGGCCATCTCGACGACAATGTAATCAGCCTGTGTGCCGCCATCGTCGTTGTAGCGTGAAAGGCCTTGGAGACAGGATGGGCAGGAGGTGAGTACCTTGATCTCTCCCTTGAACGGTGTCTTGTTGCCGTTTGCGTCCACTTCGCCGTCAGCACGCAGCTTGTTTGCACCCTTCTCGATCTCTTCCTGCTTGCGGAAGCGTACCTGTGTCGACACGTCTGGGCGGGTGACCGCCAGCGTGCCGGACTCGCCGCAACAGCGATCCGAGAGATCGACCCTCTGCCCCATCAGTTCGTTGACTACCTTGATTCCTGACATCGTCTTCATTGGGGCATGGCAGGGCTCGTGATACATGTAGCGCGTACCGGCAACACCTTCAAGCTTGATGCCTTTTTCGAGCAGGTATTCGTGAATGTCGAGTAGCCGGCAGCCGGGGAATATCTTTTCGAACTGGTATTTCTGCAACTGATCCATACAGGTACCGCACGAAACAATCACGGTTTTAATATCAAGATAGTTCAGCGTATTGGCCACACGATGGAAGAGCACGCGGTTGTCGGTGGTGATCTTCTGCCCTTGCGCTGCTTCGCCGGCCGCTGTTTGCGGATAACCGCAGCACAGGTAGCCGGGCGGCAGCACGGTCTGCGTGCCGATCTCGTAGAGCATCGCCTGTGTGGCCAGCCCAACCTGCGAGAACAGGCGCTCCGAGCCGCAGCCGGGGAAGTAGAAGACGGCGTCCGATTCGTCGTTGACCTTGGCCGGGTCGCGGATCACCGGCACCACCTTGTCGTCCTCGATGTCGAGCAGGGCGCGTGATGTGCGTTTGGGCAGGCCGCCGGGCATCGGCTTGTTGATGAAGTGGATGATCTGCGACTTGAT
>CAJBIL010000325.1 GCA_903953145.1 uncultured beta proteobacterium | reverse complement strand
TCAGACTCTTTGCTTTCGCTAATATTGGTGGCAATCCCGCGCCATTCAATGACCCCAGAATCAAAGCGATGTGGTGTTGACCTGACATTGATCCATTTTTGGCGACTGCGACCACGGGTATGACCCTCCCAATTCAGCAATGCTCCATTGCTGGCTGAGTGTCGTAGCGCGAGTTCGAGACTTTTGCGTTCCTCAGCATCAAACGCATCGAACAAACGCATGGCTGACGCAAGCAGTTCCTGTTGCTTGAAGCCGAACAGCTTTTGGCAGCCTTCGCTCACATATAGAAAGCGGAACTCGCCCTCAGCATCGCGCCGAAGTTGAAATAACATTCCAGGAAGATTAGAGGCAAGTGCTCGAAAACGGGCCTCACTCTCCTTGAGCATTTCCAGCGCAGCACGATGATCGGCGCGATGTCTGGCTTCGCCGATTTCTCGGCCTACCGCAGGAATCAAGCGCTCAAGCCGGTCCGCATCGATAACGTCACGTGCTCCGGCTTTAATGGCTCGCTGCGTTCCCCGCTCGTCGTTTGGGCCGGCAACGACGATCAGTGGCAGATCAAGGTTCAACTCCTCAACCAGTCGAACTGCTGCCTGTACCGATAAGGCCGAAACCCCTGGTACATAAAGAATCGCATCCCAAGGTTGTTCACGCAGACTCCCGCGCAACGCGGCTAGTGTCGCTACCCGATTCAGGCATACTTCCTTGCTGCCTTCAATAAACACCGGCTCCAGACGTGCGAGCACCTCATCATTGATGGCGATCAGCAGTAAGTGCAGAGATGTAGCAGTAGGCGATCGGTTGACCATGGTTACCATCGCGATTAAGGGAAACCGAGTTTATAGCGTAACGGGATGCACTGATGAACGATTCCTTTCGCAATAATGTGCCCCGTGCCGACATACAGTCACGCCGTCAGCCACACATTTTCCCAGCGTGCAGATATAATCTTTGACGTTGCCCCTTTAGCTCAGTTGGTAGAGCACCTGACTTGTAATCAGGTTGTCGCCAGTTCGATTCCGGCAGGGGGCACCACTAGATATATTGCTTCAGAAGATGTGAGTTTCAAACTGAACGAGGGCGACTAAAAATCGTCCTCGTTTTTGTTTTGCGCCCTCATGATGCCCTGAAACCCGCGTAAATACTGGCTGTTCGACGCCGACTGCCGGCACAATTTAAACAGTAACTTGAGCCACTTTTCGAAGTGGCATTTTTGTTTGTTGGTGTCTTCAATCTATTTGGCCGATACTCAACATTTCCCAATACATTCCGGTTCCTGATGCCAAATCGTTTACGTCGACAGCTGCTACCGTAAATCGGGAGCGTTTTCAAGTACGTGACATTCAAAGAATAAATCCTCAATCGAAATGTTCGATTGAGGATTCTTTAAATGGTGGAGGCGGCGGGAATTGAACCCGCGTCCACAAGCGCGCCACAGACAGTTCTACATACTTAGCCACGTCATTTGATTTAACCCGCACCCCGCCGACGGACAGGCTGGTTTCAGGCGATTCGCTTGATTTTCGAACTATGCATCGCGACGCCGCACAG
>CAJBIL010000324.1 GCA_903953145.1 uncultured beta proteobacterium | reverse complement strand
GCCAGCCTGATCGATGGCCAGTTTCACCGACGAATCAAGGAAGCTCTCGATTGATGGGTAAAAGTCGTAGAGCGGCACCAGTGCATCAGACTCGCGATCTGCATTGAGCAGTGCCGCTGTCTGGAAGGCATCGAGCATCGAGCGTTCGCCCCGTGCCAGATGACGCCCAGTGGCCCCGACTTTGCGGATGGACTCGAACACCTTTTGCATCAAGAAGAACTGATAGGGAGCAAAGGGGTAATGCGCTGAAAAACTCTCTGCATCCTTGAAGCCAGGGAGTGCCACCGCATTGCTGGCAAATGAAAGCTGATTGTTAAGGATGTCGCCCTTGGCAGCCCAAAGGCTGGCGAGTTCCGCCTTGGCCGCAGGCGTTTTTTCCAGAAGCCGCTTGGCGATCACTTCATCGGTGTTGGAACTGGACAGGGACAAGCGGGTGTAAAAGCGTCCTGTAATCTTGGAAAAGTCATTGGATCGCGCCTGATTGGCTTCGCCGATGGTCGCGTCAATGTCTTCCTGGCTGGTAACGATGACCCATGCACGACCATGACACATGGTCCCCAAATCTTCGGTGATGGTTTGAAGGTTGAGCATCAACTGGGTGTTCTTGCCAATGAACTGTCCCACCTCATCGACCAGAAAAATCAGACGATGGCCGGGGCCTTTGGCATCCAGGTAATCCCGAACCAGTTTGGCAAAACCTTCGATGTTGATTTTGTAGTTGTCGTGAGCGTTGTCGAACCACTTGGCAGCGGATTCGTCGCTCATGCCGAGCGCTTCGCCCAAAGCATGAATCACTTCATCGCGCATGAAGCTGACGCCATCCCGCTCGTCTTCCCATGAACTGCCGCACTTGGCTTTGAAGGCTGTCTTGTATTTGTCGAAAACGCCCTTGTTGATCAAGTAGCGTTCCATTTCGGCAATATGCGACGCATCCCCCGAAAGTCCCTGCATTTCGTTGAATACTCGCAGGAACACTTGCAGGATGGCATCACGATCTGTCTTGCTGTCGGCCTTGGAGTCGATATTGAACAAAACCACATCAGTTTTGCCCGCCACTGCCCGCCGAATATCACCCATCAGCATCGGATCAGTCACCTTCGACTCGAAGAACTGAACTGCTTTCCGCTGCTCGCCCGTTGCTGCCGCATGGGCCTCGATGTTGCCGAGCAGGTAGGACAAAATCTTGATGAAGTGCGATTTACCCGAACCGAAGAAGCCGGACACCCAGACGCCCATACGCGCCGCAATCGTCGGATCGTTGGGCCTGTCTACCGAGTTCAGGTAAGCATCAAAAAACTTGCGAATGTATTCGGTGAGTTGCTTGGTCACCACATACTCGTCAAGTTCCTGCCAGACACTTTCAGCATCGCGCTGATCGGCTTTGATGACACCGTTGATCGGGCGGTTAATGGGTTTTACGAACAGTTCTTTAATCTTCATTTTTTGTTCTCTTCGTTTCGATTTGCTCGATTAACTTAGGACACCAGACGGAATGCCCGATAGTAGTTGTCGTCAGAAAGTTTGTTGAACAGCTTCAACGACTGGCCGTCGTACCGTCCTGGATACAGCATCAGCAGAGGTGTTTCTTTCATGTAGGGATGCAGTGCCGACAGCAGCGTGTGGGTTCTGAGCATGGGATAAACCGTCCCGACGCCGTGAATAATCAGCAGATCCAACGCATCGGACTCGGTTTGCTCAACCAGTCGCTTGGCCAGCTTGTCTTCTTGAAGCATTGGGCGCAAAGCCCGCAACAGTTCTTCGTCACCCTTGCGCTGCTGCAACTCGCAGGCCTTTTCCAGATGGCCGCGTTCTTTGAGAATGTCGATCACCGTGTCAAAAAGATTCACCGAACCGAACTTGATTGGCGGCGACTGCTTGGCCAACTGCGGCTCGACGATCTCTTTCAGGAAATCCCGCATCTCGATTTCAAACTCGGCCGGATAGTCAAAAATCCAGAACCCGATTTCGTTACCCAAACCCTGATTCCTGAGCAGTTCAGGCGAGGTCAGGCGAGGCAGGATCTGGTTTATCCGCTCAACAAATCGAGCGTGACTGTTTTGATGTGCCGAGGCTGTTTGACTTTCGCTCATCAGCGGAACTCCATGCAGGACAGCGTCGCGCTGTCGCCTGCTCTTTTGAGATAGTTGATAACACTGGGATGCAACAATGGCGGCGTCAGCCCCATCTTGCGGGTTGAATCAAGATATTTGGCCTCCGCCAGGATGCGAACGATCACCTGAAAAAGTTTCTCGCAGGTGCTGACGGCCCACCCTTCAATCGAGTCATCGAGGCGGCCACGCTCTTCCATGAAACTATCCCATTGGCGGTGACTGAGCGTCCGTTCAAGTTTGCGCAAATCTTCGCCATAGACCTCGCGCAGGAAGTCCGCCAATAAACGGCTGTGCCGAATGGATGCCACCAGCAGCAACTGGCTGGCAATCTCACCATCACCATCGACAATCATCTGCAAACCCTCATCGTCGAGCGTATCCAGTCGATTGCGGATCAAACGAGCCTGACGGCGAGCCGTGGCGGGTTTCTTTTGCAGCAGGTTTTCATCCTTCAATGCCGCATCCCACTGTGCCTCTGTCGGATGCTGCAACAGTAGGCGGGCGATTCGGCGACTCTCGGGCAGCATCAATGATCCTGCCGAAATCTCGGCGTTATAGAGTCCCATCAGCTTTGCTCTTCCTGATTGGCTTTGGCATGGCCGGGTGCCAGTGCAGCACTCTCGACGCCATAGAGCGTCTGGGTATTGCGAAGCCAAAGGTGATGAGAAGAAATATCAAGGGAATGATCGGCAGTCGCGTCAACAGACCAGCGGCGCAAAACATATCCGACCACAGCGGCTCGTGCCCGAAGCCTGAGCACGCCGTCCTTCATCGCATAGTCGGCTTCAACTGCCTTGGGCCATGCAATATCTGGATGCGGCACCAGTTCAAGATCGACTATCCGAGCCCACTGCTCGTCGGCAGATAACTGCTCGGACTCATCCGACGCCTCATCAAGCACTTTGGCCTTGGCAATGCGCGTCAAAACGAAATCAGAAAACCGCTGCCGTGAACGGTCATAGGCGCGAACATGCCACCGCAGGCCATTGTCGGCCAGGGCCACGGGCACGATGACACGGGAACCCGAGCCGGAGGATAGGGAGAGATAACTGATTTTCAGCGGTCGCTTGGCGCAAAGGGCACGGGTTACGCTAGCCAGAATGTCCAAATCAGGCCGTACCAACGAACCAGGGCCTTCGCAGGGTGCCGCCTTCTTCAACCGAAGATCAAGCCCGTCCCCAAAACCTTGCAGCAGCCACGACAGCACGCGGTCAGCCGAGAATGGAAACACAGGGGCAAAACCTTCGGCAGGCCGATAGCACTTTGCACCCTGATCGTATTCAAGGTTTTCAGGAGCCAACT
>CAJBIL010000323.1 GCA_903953145.1 uncultured beta proteobacterium | reverse complement strand
CGAGGATCGACGAGATGCCAAGAATGTGAATCGCGAAGATGGCAAAGTCGACACCGATGCCGCCCTGCACCGAGAGTGGCGCGTAGAGCGTCCAGCCCGTGGCTACCGCACCATCGCCGATGCCGAACAGGGCAAGGAAGAAGGGCAGCGTCAGCAGGATGGCAGCCGGTGGCAGCAGCCAGAAGCCCCAGTTGTTGATGCGCGGCAAGGCCATGTCCGGTGCGCCGATCATCAGCGGAATCTGCCAGTTAGCGAAGCCGGTAGCGGCCGGCATCAGCGCGGCGAAGATCATCACCAGCGCATGCACGCCGATCAGCTGGTTGAAGAATTCCGGCTTCATCAACTGCAAACCGGGCTGGAAGAGTTCGGCACGCACCGCCAGAATCATTGCGCCGCCGACGAAGAACATGATCAGTGCGAACGTCATGTACATCGTGCCGATGTCTTTGTGGTTGGTCGTTGTCAGCCAGCGCAGAATGCCGCCCTGATAGGGCTGGCCATGTGCATCATGGCCTGTGGGGCTTGTTCCGTGATCGACAGAGGTAACAGTACTCATGGTTTCTCCTGATTCCGGGGCATTAGCGTAGGGCCTTGATCTGAGCCGGCTGGATCAGATCACCCTTGGCATTGCCAAAGCTGTTGCGTTCAAAGGTGATAACGGCGGCGATTTCGGCATCGGACAGCGTGTTCTTGAAGGCCTGCATGGCGGTGCCTTCCTTGCCGTTCAAAACGCGATCAACATGGCTGTCCTTGAGCAGCTTGCCTTCCGGCGAGAGCAGCGGGCCGACCACAATTTTGCTGCCGGCCAGTGCCGGGAAAGCTGGCGGCATGCCCTGGCCGTTCGGCTGGTGGCAGACAGCGCATTGCTTCTCATAGACATCCTTGCCGCTAGCCAGCAGTTCGTCCTTGCTCCAGGTCTTGTCCGCGCCGGCAGCGGCGGCGGTTTGCTCGGCCTTTTTCTTGTCGACCCAGGCCAGGTATTCGGCTTCCGGCACCGCATGGACAACCACCGGCATGAAACCGTGATCCTTGCCGCACAGTTCGGCGCACTGGCCGCGATAGATGCCGGGTTGTTCGATTTTGACCCAGGTTTCCCGCAGGAAGCCGGGGATGGCGTCGCGTTTGACGCCGAACTGTGGCACCCACCAGGTGTGAATGACATCGGTCGACGTCAGCAGGATGCGCACCTTCTTGCCAACCGGCAGCACCACCGGGTTATCGACCTCAAGGAGGTAATGCTCGCCCTTCTTTTCCTGATTGGTGATTTGCTCGCGCGGCGTGCTGATCGTGCTGATGTATTTGATGCCGCTATCCGGATACTCATACTGCCACTTCCACTGCATGCCGGTGACCTTGAGCACCATGTCCGCTTTGGTCTTGGTGTCTTCCATGTCGATCACGGCGTGCGTCGCCGGGATGCCCATCAGCACGAAGTCGATAAAGAGCAGCAGGGCAAACGGCACCAGCGCCCAGAACCACTGAACGGTGCCGGTAGGGCCGCTGAACTTTGCCGGCTGGTGGCCAACGCTCTTGCGGTGCTTGATCATCGAATAAATCATGATCGCGAAGACCACGACAAAAAGCACCGTGATGATGATCATGAACTCGTTGTGCATGTGCAGCGTATCGCGCGCGATCGGCGTGACCGGGGTCGGGAAATTCCAGCTGAAATCGGCGCGCGCCAGTGACGGGAGCAGCGCGGTGAGCACGGCAGATGGCGCAATGGCCGCGCGCAGGCAGGAGCGGTGTGGCATTTTCAAAGTCCCTCCATCGGGTATTGTCCAGGGTGTTATTTCCCCCGGTTCATTTATGCCAAACTCCCTGATCGCCGGCAGGCGTTTCAAGGAGTCTGTTAGGATTTGATACAGATCAAGGATTCTTGATTTTTAGTCTAGCATGACGAATCTTTTCCCGGAACAGGAATCGATCTCAACTTTATGATTGATAAGACAATTTCCCGGTTTTTATTAGGTTTTACTGCGTCGCAGCAAAGTCGTGTGCGACCAATTGACGCAGCATTGGAAGGCTTTGGTAAGTGAAATGAGTGCATTCATGTTGCGCCGAACAATTCTCTTGGCTTTGTTGCTTTCCCTGCTTGCCTGCAATGCAAAGCCCCCGGTTGCCTTCCAGAATACCGACATCACGGGGGCCGATTTCGGTCGTGCGCTTAACTTGACCGACCACCACGGCAAACCGCGAACGTTGGCTGACTTTCAGGGCAAAGCAGTGGTTATCTTTTTCGGCTATACGACCTGCCCGGATGTCTGTCCGACCGCGCTGGCCAAGTTTGCCGGTGTCTTGAAGCAGCTTGATCAGGAGGCTGCGCGTGTTCAGGTGCTCTTCGTTACCATTGATCCGGCGCGTGATAATGAGGCGCAACTTGCAGCCTACGTTTCCTGGTTTCATCCCTCGTTTATCGGCCTCTACGGTGATACCGCTGCCACTGCTGCTGCCGCCCGCGAATTCAAGGTGTTTTATGCCCGCAAGGAAACCAGCGGCGGGCTGGCCTATGTGCTCGATCACACAGCTGGCGCTTACATTCTCGATCCGGCCGGGCGGATCAGGTTGTATGTCAAGGACGATGCGCCGATTGCGGCGATTGCCAGCGATTTGCACGATTTGCTGGGCGGGCGCTGAGGCGTGACCTGGACGTAAAAAAGGCCGGAAAACCGGCCTTTTTTACGTCTAATCGATGTCCAACGCTCAGGCCGCGAGTGCCAGTGGCGCCAGGTAGGCACGCATTTTTTGCATGGCCTTGACTTCGATCTGACGAATCCGCTCGGCAGAAACACCGAACTCACCGGCCAGATCGTGGAGGGTGGCCGGATCCACGTCGTTAAGCCAGCGCGACTCAACAATCCGGCGGCTACGCGCATCCAGACAGCCAAGCGCGGCTTGCAGCCCGTCGCCCTGTAAATGCGCCTTGGCGCGGTCTTCAAGCACGCGCGTCGGCTCGTTACTGCTGTCGGCCAAATAGGCTATCGGCGCGAAGGCGTAGTTGTCCTCGTCATCGTCGTTCGCTTCCAGCGCCAGATCATGGCCCGAGAGGCGGGTTTCCATTTCAATCACTTCTTCCGGCTTGACGTTGAGATGCTGGGCAATATACGCCACCTGTTTTGGCACCAACGACTCACTCCCCGGCTTCATGCTACGCAGGTTGAAGAACAGTTTGCGTTGCGCCTTGGTCGTCGCGACCTTGACCATGCGCCAGTTTTTCAGCACATATTCGTGAATTTCGGCCTTGATCCAGTGCATCGCGAACGATACAAGACGTACGCCGCGCGCCGGGTCGAAACGTTTTACCGCTTTCATCAGGCCGATATTGCCCTCCTGAATCAGATCCGCGTGCGGCAAACCGTAACCCAAGTAGCCGCGTGCGATTGAAATCACCACGCGCAAATGCGAAAGCACCAGTTGACGAGCCGCCTCAACGTCTTCTTCATCGCGGAAACGCGTTGCCAGCCGGAATTCTTCCTCCTCCGTGAGAAGCGGGAAGCGTTTCGCTGCCTGAATATAAGCATCAATGTTACCGACCGCTGAGAGCGTCGGAAAAGTCAGCGCTTGTGTCATGAGTCTTAACCCTCCACTCGAACTTGAACGTCACTAATCAATTTTAGCACTCGCGCAATGAGAGTGCCAATAGTTGGAGAAGTTCGTAAATCTATCGGCTCGCCAGCCGATTTGAGTCGAAAACTGCCCCGGATAAGCGCCGCCTGATTGCAGCTAAAGCGTCCAGCCAAAATTAATGCGGAGCTCAACCATGAGCTCCGCATTAATTTTAGCTTTTGGCGTTTGCCGATTAAGCGATCACCCCTGCAAGCTGGCCTCGAAGGCGGCCTCGGCGTTACCGGGGAAGTTGTATTTGGCAAACAGGCGTTTTAGCTGGATGGAGCGAGTACGCGCTGTTGCGGCAAAGTAGATACCAAGCGTTTTGC
This sequence comes from uncultured beta proteobacterium, assembly GCA_903953145.1. Taxonomy (GTDB): domain Bacteria; phylum Pseudomonadota; class Gammaproteobacteria; order Burkholderiales; family Rhodocyclaceae; genus CAJBIL01. Next base: position 5,164 of record CAJBIL010000323.1, on the reverse strand, counting down.
CTTGTCTGGCGAGCGTGCTGAAAGCATAGTGCCATTCGCGAGCCTCACCAAGGCGCTCGATGACTTCCCTTTCATTCCCGATCACGATGCCGGCACGTTTAAGCGACTGAATGAACAGGGTGGATTCTTTTGAGTCGGCGATCATTTTGGGCTCCATAAATTAGTGCTGCGATGCCCTAATAACGAAGCCCCGGAAGTTCAGTTGACGCGCATCGAGTAACACTCTGTAACAGCCGCGCTGCCCCAAATTAATAGTGTCAAGACAAAGCCAAAGCCGCCAACAGCTGATCGTGAATCCCGCCAAACCCTCCGTTACTCATCACCAGCACCTGATCACCAGGCCGTGCGAAGGCGGCAATGGATTTGACAAGACGGGCCAGGTCGTCGTCGACAACGGCTTTGTTGCCGAGCGGCGCCAGTGCTTCGGCTGCATCCCAGCCCAGATTGGCGGCATAACAAAAAACCATATCCGTCTCAGCAAGGCTGGCCGGCAACTGGGCTTTCATCACGCCCAGCTTCATGGTGTTGGATCGAGGCTCAAGGACTGCCAGAATACGAGCACGACCGACTTTGCGCCGGAGACCAGCGACAGTTGTGGCAATCGCCGTCGGATGATGTGCGAAATCATCAAATACCTGAATATTATTGACCGTGCCGCGTAATTCCATCCGTCGTTTGACGTTTTCGAAACGCGACAGCGCCTCAAGCCCTTTGTCAAAAGGGACGCCAACATGGCGCGCAGCAAGGAGAGCGGCGAGTGCATTCGCGCGATTGTGTTCCCCGGTCAGCGCCCAGCGCGCTTCCCCGATATTTTCCTCACCCCGCATCAGGCATAACAAGCCATCGGCGTCGTTCCCCGTCATCTGCCATCCGGAGAAATCATTAAATTTCTCAACGGGCGTCCAGCATCCGCGTGCCAATACGCGGTCAAGGCTAGCCTCCCGAGCATTGGAGACGACCAGGCCGCTACGAGGCAATGTGCGCACCAAGTGATGAAATTGCGTCTCGATTGCCGAGAGATCAGCGAAGATGTCGGCATGATCGAACTCCAGGTTATTCAGAACTGCTGTTCTTGGCCGGTAATGAATAAATTTTGATCGTTTGTCGCAAAATGCGGTGTCGTACTCATCCGCTTCAATCACAAAGAACGGTGAATCGCTGATTTTCCCCGACAATCTGGCTGAAATGCCAAAATTCATCGGCACTCCGCCGATCAGAAAGCCAGGACTCAAGCCGGCATCTTCCAGAATCCAGGCCAGCATTGCAGAGGTTGTCGTTTTGCCATGCGTCCCTGCCACGGCCAATACCCAGCGACCGCGAAGCACGTTGTCGGCCAGCCATTGGGGGCCCGAATCGTACGGCAAGCCGCGATCCAGAATTTCTTCAAGTAAGGGGTTGCCGCGTGAAACTGCATTACCAATAACATAGCAATCAGGATTCAGCGCAAGTTGCTCAACGCCGTAGCCTTCAACCAACTCAATCCCCGATGCTTCCAGTTGCGTGCTCATTGGTGGATAAACACCCGCATCGCAGCCGGTAACGCGATGCCCGGCGGCTCGTGCAAGCTGTGCAACGCCGCCCATGAAGGTGCCGCAGATACCAAGGATGTGAATATGCATGCAATAAATCCCAGTTAGAATGGCTCGAATGAGTTTTCGAATGCGCAAACCCGTTCAGAATTGTACCCTTGAGCCTACCTGATCAGACGCAAGCCATGACAAAGCTACTACGAATCGACGGACTCCGCCCATGAGCCAACGGCACGACCATCCGCTACAGCGCGCAAGAATCGCTAGCGCCGCAGCCCGCCTGATCGCGGAAGACGGGATCAGCGACTTCGCTTTTGCCAAACATAAAGCGGCGCACAGTCTTGGCCTGCCGGCGAGCACCCCAATGCCGGACAACGCCGAGGTCGAAGCGGAATTGCGCATCTATCAACGACTTTTTCAGGATACGGAGCAAAGTGAGACTCTGGCTTATCTTCGGGAAAAAGCAATTGAACTGATGGCGATCATGCCGCAATTTAGCCCTTATCTCTCAGGCGCTGTATTAGATGGAACCGCTAGCCGCCATACTGAAATCGATATTCAGCTATTTGCCGATAGTGCCAAAGAGGTTGAAATATTTCTGCTCAACCGAAAAATCGACTACGAGCACAGCACGCCACGCAGTGATCGCGCGGAAGCGGTGCTGACAGTTTATTCCGACGATACTGTCGCCAATCTCATCATCTACCCGCCCAACGAAGAGCGTGTGACCGTTAGGACACGGGATGGTCGTATCCGCGAACGTGCGCGCATTGATGTTGTCAGAACGCTTGTTGCTAACCGCTGATTGATGATGCCAAACACCAAGCGCTTTTTGATCGGCCTTGCGGTAGCCATTGCCGCGCTGCTGGCCGGTGTTTACGCAGGGCATAAGAAAGCAGCAACAAATATCTCACCAAACGCAACAACAACCCTGGCTACCGGTAGTATTTCCCGTCTTTTTGCCAGCACACTGGATGACACCGACGAGAAACCACAGGCCTTCTCACAGTGGAAGGGCAAAACACTGGTGGTCAACTTCTGGGCGACATGGTGCCCGCCATGCCGCGAAGAAATGCCGGGATTTTCGCGACTTCACGCCAAAAATGTAGTGAATGGCGTTCAATTTGTTGGCATTGCACTTGATTCAAAGGAAAGTACGCAACAGTTTGCCAGGCAGTATCCGGTAAGTTATCCGTTACTGATTGGGGGTGACGAAGGTACGGCGCTAGCCCGGCAACTTGGCAACGTTCAGCTTGCCATGCCCTACACCGTCATCATTGGTACCGACGGTGAAGCGCGCTTTACGCGACTCGGCAGCCTGTCCGAGCAGGAGCTCGATAAGTTGCTGAAAGAAACGGCGGGGCGTTAAACCCTAAAACCATCCTGCTACTGGACAAAATGCTGCGATTTGCGGCAAACTTGCAGCCATGAAGAAGCAAAAAACCACATCGTCCGCATCAGAAAAAGCCGCACCAGCAGCCCGGCTGCTTGTTCTGCACGGCCCCAATTTGAACCTCCTTGGCACCCGTGAGCCGAATCACTACGGCCTGACGACGCTCGCCGACATTAATCTGGCCCTCGCCCGACGGGCTGAAGCAGCCGGTGTAGAACTGGAGTCTTTTCAGAGTAACCATGAGGGTGCGCTGATTGAGCGGGTCCATGCTGCGCGCGAGCAGGGCGTGCGTTACATCATCATCAACCCCGCCGCCTATACACATACCAGCGTGGCTTTGCGTGACGCAATGGCTGCTGCGGGCATTCCTTTTATCGAAGTGCATCTTTCCAACGTACATGCGCGCGAGTCGTTTCGTCATCATTCGTATTTTTCGGATCTCGCGATCGGCGTCATCACCGGGCTTGGCAGCGAAGGCTACCTGCTCGCGCTTGAGTACCTGCTGAGTAAACTAAACACCGATTAAGAAGGAATCCGGCGGCCTCATATCCCTGCGTTTTGCTATTCGTCGAGGTCGCCAGTCGCAAAAAATTCTGAAGGAGAAAATTCATGGATCTGCGTAAACTCAAAAAGCTCATTGATCTTGTTGAAGAGTCGGGCATCTCCGAACTTGAAATAACTGAGGGCGAAGAAAAGGTGCGCATCGTCAAGCACACCGCGCCCAGTGCACAGCAAACCTACGTCATGCCCCATGCTGCGCATCCACTAGCTCCCGCCATTGCGCAAGCTTCTGCAATCGTCGCGCCAATCGAAGAAGACGAAACGCCGGAAGGCCACGTCGTCAAGGCGCCGATGGTCGGCACTTTCTACCGTTCCACGAGCCCAGGCTCCGAACCACTGGTCGAAGTTGGCAGCACGGTCAAAGCAGGGCAGACGCTATGCATCATAGAGGCCATGAAACTGCTCAACGAGATTGAGTCGGATTGTGCCGGCATCGTTAAGGCCATCCTGATTGAGAACGGGCAGCCTGTCGAATACGGCGAACCCATGTTCATTGTTGGCTAACCGGGGCATTCGCCATGTTCGGTAAAGTTCTCATCGCCAACCGTGGCGAAATCGCACTTCGTATCCAGCGCGCCTGCCGCGAACTCGGGGTTAAAACCGTTGTAGTGCATTCAGAAGCTGACCGCGACGCAAAATACGTCAAACTTGCAGACGAATCAGTTTGCATTGGCCCGGCGCCTTCCAGCCAGAGTTATCTGAACGTACCGGCCATCATCTCCGCAGCAGAAGTCACTGATGCCGAAGCGATTCACCCCGGCTACGGCTTTCTTTCAGAAAACGCTGACTTCGCAGAGCGCATCGAGTCCTCCGGTTTTGTTTTCATCGGGCCGCGCCCGGAAACCATTCGCTTGATGGGCGACAAAGTTTCTGCCAAAGATGCAATGAAGGCTGCTGGTGTTCCCTGCGTACCCGGTTCGGAAGGCGCATTGCCGGAAGATCCAAAGGAAATTCTGCGAACTGCCAAGGCGGTTGGCTACCCGGTCATTATCAAGGCCGCCGGCGGTGGTGGTGGGCGTGGCATGCGTGTCGTACACACCGAAGCAGCGCTGCTCAATGCCGTCACAATGACGCGATCTGAAGCGCAAAGCTTCTTTGGTAACCCGAACGTCTACATGGAAAAGTACCTCGAAAACCCACGCCATGTGGAAATCCAGGTGCTTGCCGACAGTTTCAAGAGTGCTGTTTATCTTGGCGAACGCGACTGTTCGATGCAGCGCCGCCACCAAAAAATTATCGAAGAAGCACCGGCGCCGGGCATTGCCGCCAGGCATATCGCACGCATCGGTGAACGTTGCGCGGAGGCCTGTCGACGCATCAATTACCGTGGTGCCGGTACCTTCGAGTTTTTATATGAAAACAACGAGTTCTATTTTATCGAGATGAACACGCGCATTCAGGTCGAGCACCCGGTTACCGAGCAGATTACCGGTATCGATCTGGTGCAAGAGCAGATTCGTGTTGCCGCCGGTGAAAAACTCCGCTTCAAACAGCGTGATCTGAATTTCCGTGGTCACTCAATCGAATGTCGCATTAACGCCGAAGATCCCTACACGTTCGTCCCATCTCCCGGCAAGATCTCGTTTTATCACCCGCCCGGCGGCCCTGGTATTCGGGTCGATTCACACATTTATCAGGGCTACACGGTGCCGCCACATTACGACTCGATGGTCGCCAAGGT
>CAJBIL010000322.1 GCA_903953145.1 uncultured beta proteobacterium | reverse complement strand
GCTGTGTGCTGAACGTACGCGCGACCTTGTCACCCGAGCTCCCCGGGCGCTTGCCAACGTAGGCTTTGGTTTCGGCCGCCTGATCGGGTGCTGCCACATCAATGCCGCGCATTGACTTGGTATTGTCAGCTGCAAATGCCAGCGCAGTGATACACGTTGCCACAGCGGCGATGGTCAGTTTTAGAGTCTTGTTCATGATTGGCGTTGCCTCCACGTCAGGTGATGATTCGAGAATTTAATGACCGTTCGCCGCAGATTGCGGTGTGGCCTGTTTAGCGTTCTGCGCCCCGCTTTCCAGCGGGTTATTAAAGCGTAGTCCGTAGTTGAAAACATCTTTCGAGCATACATCGATACAGCGTCCGCAGTTGGTACAGTTGGCGTCAAGAATCACCGGGCCAACGCCTTTATCCAGCCCTTTGAGCGCCGGGCGGATGACCTGCGGTTCGGGGCAAACTTCAAAGCAATCCATGCAATCGTTACAGGCCACGCGCTTGGTCGCAGAAATACGCACCGGCGACCAGCGCCCGAGCAGGCTGTAAAACGCGCCGACCGGGCACAGACGACCGCACCAGGCATTCTTGGCGACAAAAATATCAAACAGAAAAATCGCCAGAACAATCATCCATGCTGCGCCGATGCCGAAAAACAAACCACGATGCAGCATCGAAATCGGGTTGATCCACTCCCAGGCAACGCTGCCGGTGAGCGCTGAAACAAGCAGTGTGGTGGCCATAATCCAGTAGCGCGTTGCCCGCGAAAACTGCGCACCGCCCTTGATGTTGAGCCGCCGGCGAATCCAGCCTGCACTATCCGTCACCGGATTGATCGGGCACACCCAGGCGCAAAACGAGCGCCCGCCAACGAGAAAGTAAAAGACCAGCACGATGGCTGCACCGACCAGCCCCATGGTTTCCGGCAGATGGCCGGTCAGCATCGATTGCAATGCCACATAAGGATCAGTCAGCGGCAACACGCCCAGCGTCAGGCTATAGGTCAGATTGCCTTTGACAATCCACAGCCCGGCGAGCGGCCCGAGCAGGAAGGTGGCGAGAATGCCGAACTGCACGGCACGCCGCGCCAGCAGCCACTTGTGCGCAGCCAGCCAGCCTTGTTCCGCCATTTTTTCAGCGCCGACATTCATTATTTAGCCCCCCCAAGGCCCGGTGGCGTGCTCGGTACGAAGGGACTGCTGCTCACATTGCCCATGCCCGGCGGCGCGCTCGGCACGGCCGGCCCGCTAGGGCTGACGGGGGATTCGGAACCGAGTGGCGCACGTGGCACCTTGCTGCCCGGATCGTAATGATTCGGCAAACTCACGCCTTCAGGCATGCGGTCCGGCAAATCAAGCATCTTGCTCTCGTCGATCAGCGAATGACCGGCAGATTTTTTCTCTTCCCAGCCGATGCGGAAGGTTCTGCTCAGTTCGCCTTTAACCAGCTTGGGCGGTAAAACGCGGATCGCAGCTTCTTCCAGAACACAGGCTTTTTCACACTTGCCACAGCCGGTGCAGGCATCGGAATGGACGGTTGGCAAAAACATCGCGTGTCGCCCGGTGCGTGTGTTGGGCACGATGTCGAGCGTAATCGCCTTATCGATCAACGGGCAGACGCGGTAACAAACGTCACAGCGCAGGCCGAGGAAGTTCAGGCAGGTTTCATGATCCACCAGCGTCGCCAGCCCCATGTGGGATTTGGCAATGTCGGTCAGGTTGTGATCGAGCGCGCCGGTCGGGCAGGCTTTAACACAGGGAATGTCTTCGCACATCTCGCAAGGCAAGGTGCGCGCCGTGAAGAAGGGGGTGCCGGTGGCCACCGGGTTTTCCGGTTTGGCCAGCTCAAGAATATGGTACGGGCAATCGCGCACGCACAAGCCACAACGGATACAGGCACCGACAAAATCCACTTCGGGGATCGCGCCCGGCGGGCGGATGGCCAGTGGCGGCAAGGCCTTGGCCTGCTTCGCATAAAGCCCCAGGCCGAGCCCGAGCATACCAACCCCGCAAGCCATTTTGGCGGAGTCGAAAATGAACTGGCGACGCTTCAGTGATGCTTGCGCGGCGCTGACAGGGGGGCTTTTGCTCTCGGGTGGCATGGCAGGGTTAGTCTGGTTCAGTGCGTAAAAGACAACCCGGGGCGAGCGCTGCGTTGCCCGCCCCAGGTGCTTCAGATACTCATGATGCTCAGGCCTTGACGATCTTGACAGCGCATTTCTTGTAGTCGGTCTCTTTCGAGATCGGACTAGTGGCATCCAGCGTCAGCTTGTTGACCAGGCGCATTTCGTCAAAGAACGGAACGAAGACCAGGCCGGCCGGCG
>CAJBIL010000321.1 GCA_903953145.1 uncultured beta proteobacterium | reverse complement strand
GCGCGGAGCTGGTCGGCGGCCTCCCACAGGCTGGTTTCTACCTGGGCGATGTTGTGGAATGTGTTTGAGGCGTTGGCAGCGTTGGCGGTCATCTTGTCAATTCTTGGTTATGCATTAATAGAACAGATAGCCGCTTGTGGCCTGCAACTGCCTGACGTCATAGTATAACCACCGGCCTGCGCTGGCCGCCTCATCTGTAGGTCGTGGCTTTAGCCCGACATCCGCTAGACAATGTCGGGCTAAAGCCACGACCTACATTGGGTTTGCGTTGGCGCCGATCTGACCTAAACGCCCAGTGCCGGGTAATCGGTGTAGCCAACAGCCCCCGGCGAGTAGAACGTGTCCGGATTTGGTGCATTGAGCGGCGCGCCGGCTTTGAAGCGTGCGGGCAGATCGGGGTTGGCGAGGAAGCCGGTGCCGAAAGCCACGGCATCGAGCTTACCGTCGGCGATAGCCTTTGCGGCTTCATCAGCGGTATAGCCCATATTGCCGACCAGCACGCCTTTGTAATGGGCGCGTATTGGCGTCAGCACATCGCCTTGTTGCTGCTGAAAGAAATCACCGCGCATCACATGCAGGTAGGCGAGGCCGAAATCATTGAGCCGCTTCGCCAGCCAGGTAGCGAGGCCGACCGGGTCGCTGTCGATCATGCTGTTGTAGCTGTTGAGCGGCGAGAGACGAAGCCCGACGCGATCACTGCCCCAGACGCTGCTCACCGCAGCCAGCACTTCAAGCATCAGACGCGCCCGGTTTTCAACCGGGCCGCCGTAAGCGCCGGATCGCTGATTGGCGCCATCGCGCAAAAACTCGTCAAGCAGGTAACCGTTTGCGCCATGCACTTCAACGCCATCGAAACCCGCCGCCTGGGCATTTTCAGCTGCTTTTTTGAAGCCGGCAACAATGCCGGGCAACTCGTCGTCGCGCAGCGCACGCGGCATCACATAAGGCTGCTTGCCTTGCGGCGTATGAACCTCATCGCCGGTAATCGCCAGCGGGCTGGGTGCTACCGGCTGCACGCCGTCGTTGAGCAGCGGATGACACGCCCGCCCGCCATGCCAGATCTGGAGAAAAATCCGGCCACCGGCAGCGTGTACCGCATCGGTGGTCAGCTTCCAGCCGGCGACCTGTGCGTCGTTGTAGATGCCGGGCTCCATCCAGAAAGCGGAGTTGCCGGCCATCACCATCGTCGCCTCGGCAATGATCAGCCCGGCACTGGCACGCTGCGCATAGTGCTCGGCCATCAAGGCCGTCGGCGTATGCGCAGCATCTGCCCGGCAGCGGGTCAGCGGCGCCATGAAAATACGGTTGGGGGCGCTGGTTGCGCCAAACGTGAGCGGATTGAAAAGCGAAGTCATGGTCGGTGAGTTTCCGAAGGTTGATGCAAAAAAGGGTGAGTGATAAAGCAGGCACTACCCTGCAACCCGCACGAAATGGCGATCTACCTCATCAACTTGACGGGAAGCCAATGAATACGGGCATCTTCAAGCAGCAGGGTTGTTAGACCGCCATCTGGTGCGGGTTACAGCCCTGTTTACAGTTTTAATACTGCTTTTTTGATTACTTTGGGGATTCCGTTTTCGATAACGGCTACGCATGAATTTGTGGTACCCAAGTCGAT
>CAJBIL010000320.1 GCA_903953145.1 uncultured beta proteobacterium | reverse complement strand
GTGGCGCATGAGATCAACAACCCCATCGGCTATGTGCATTCCAACATTGGCGCGCTGGAGGATTACATTGCCGATCTCTTCGGTATTTTGAAAAATTATCAGACAGCACTCCAGACGTTGAGCAGCGTCGAGCAAATGGCCGCGATCAATGCGCAACATGGCAACATCGATCTGGTTTTTTTGCAGGAAGACATTCCGCTGCTGATGCGCGAATCACGCGAGGGCATCACCCGGGTCAAAAAAATCGTGCAGGATCTCAAGGATTTTTCGCACGTCGATAGCACCCAGGACTGGCAGTGGGCGGATCTGCACAAGGGCATCGATTCCACGCTCAATATCGTGTCCAACGAGATCAAGTACAAGGCCGACGTGGTGCGTGAATATGGCGAACTGCCGGCCATTGAATGCCTGCCCTCGCAACTCAACCAGGTGTTCATGAACCTGCTGGTGAATGCCGCGCACGCTATGGGCGAGGCGCGAGGCCGGATCGTGATTCGCAGCGGCGTGACCGGCGATCATGTCTGGCTGGAATTCGAGGACAACGGCAGCGGCATTCCGGCAGCGGCCTTGGCCAAAGTATTTGATCCGTTTTTCACCACCAAGCCGGTGGGCAAGGGCACCGGGCTGGGGCTTTCAATGGCTTACGGCATCATCCAGAAACATGGTGGCAGCATTGTGGTGAAAAACACGTCGGCAGATGGCACGATCTTTCGTATAGAACTGCCCATCAGCCGGGCAGAAAACCCCAATGAGGTGATGCAATGAATACGGTCATTGAGAAGGCACCCGACGTCGCAGCGGCTGCGGTGGTAGAAGCGCCGGTACGCTGGCGCATGTTGTGTGTGGATGATGAATCCAACATTTTGTCGGCACTGCGGCGCTTGTTCACCAAGCACGGTTATCAGGTCACGGTGGCCGAAAGCGGCGCCGAGGGTTTGCAGAAGTTGGCTGAGCAGCCGTTCGACATCATTATTTCCGACATGCGTATGCCCGAGATGACCGGCGCGCAATTTCTCGAACAGGCCTGCCGCGAATGGCCAGATACCGTGCGTATTCTGCTCACCGGGTATGCCGATGTAGCCTCGACCATCGACGCCATCAACAAGGGGCAGATTTATCGGTATGTCAGCAAACCCTGGGACGATCAGGAGCTGTTGCTGGTGGTGCGCCAGGCCTTGGAAAATAAGCTGCTGCTGCGTGAAAAAGCCCGCCTGGAATCGCTCACCGCGCAGCAGAACGAAGAGCTCAAAACCATCAACGCCACGCTGGAACTCAAAGTCATGGAGCGCACCGTGGCGCTGCGTAAAGGCAACGAAAAGCTGAAGGCAAACTTCATGACTTCGATCATGGTGTTTGCCAATCTGATCGAACTGCGTGGCGACGGCATCGCCGGGCATTCGCGCCGGGTGGCCGATGTGGCACGCAAAATTGCCACCCGCATGGGGCTGTCAGAGGCTGAATGTCAGGATATATTTTTGGCCGGCCTGCTGCACGACATCGGCAAAATTGGATTCCCCGATGCGCTGTTGACCAAGCCGGTGCCCACCTTGAGCGGTGAAGAACTCGGCCGCTATCGTCGCCACTGCGCCACTGGCGAGCATGCGCTGATGGCGCTGGAAGATTTGCGTAACGTGGCGATGATTGTGCGCGCCCACCATGAACGCTTTGACGGGCAGGGCTTTCCCGATCGCCTGCCGGGTTTGATGATTCCCCTGGGCGCACGCATCATCGCCGTGGCCAATGATTACGACGGTTTGCAAAATGGATCACTCACC
>CAJBIL010000319.1 GCA_903953145.1 uncultured beta proteobacterium | reverse complement strand
TCGCCTAGATTGAGGCTGGCGTAAGCGCCACCGCTCACCCCGCCCTGGCGGGTTGTTACCCGGCTGCGCACCGTTGCCGGCACCGGCCAGTCGGCAACGAACCACGCATCATTCATCGATTTCGTTGATTTCGTCGATTTCGTCGATTTCTTCTTCCCCGTCATCATGATTGCCAGCGGCATCGCCGTAAGCGTAAATGATCTGCGGGCCACCTTCGAGTTCGTCTTCCCAGTCCTCGTCTTCTTCGGCAATCGCGCGCGCCTCAAAGGCTTCGGAGCGCAAAATTTCGATCAGGATGGCCATATCGTCGGGCAGTGGTGACTTCCAGACCATCGGCTTGCCGCTGGCCGGGTGCACCAGGCCGAGACGACGTGCGTGCAGCGCCTGCCGGGCGAAATCAGGGCCTTTCGGAATACGGCTGGCACCGCCGCCATAAACCGGGTCGCCAACCATCGGATGCCCGACGGAGGTCATGTGTACGCGAATCTGGTGCGTGCGCCCGGTCTCCAGCGCACACTCCACCAGCGTGCAATCGATGAAGCGCTCGACAATCCGGTAATGCGTGCGCGCCGGTTTACCGGTTTTGACCACGGCCATTTTCGTGCGCAGGGTGGGATGACGGCCAATCGGCGCATCCACCGTACCGACCTGAAGCACTTCGCCACGCACCAGCGCCTGGTAATATCGTTTGACGGTACGCGCCTGCATCTGACGCACCAGATCAGTCTGCGCCTCCAGTGTCTTGGCCACCACCATCAGGCCGCTGGTGTCCTTGTCGAGCCGATGCACGATGCCGGCACGCGGCACCTTGTCGAGTTGCGGCGCATGGTGCAGCAAGGCATTGAGCAGCGTTCCGCTCCAGTTGCCGCTACCCGGATGGACAACCAGCCCGGCCGGCTTATCGAGGATGATCAGGGTGTCGTCCTCGTGCACGATGTTGAGGGCGATATTTTCCGGCAGGGCAGATTCAGTGCGCTCGTCGGGCGCCTCGATGACCTCGATTTTCTCGCCGCCCCAAAGTTTCTGTTTGGGCTCGACAACCGGCCGTGCATCAACGGCCACCCGTCCGTCACGAATCCAGCCTTGCAGGCGGTTGCGTGAATGTTGCGGCATGAGGCGGGCGAGAATCTGATCCAGACGCTGACCACCGCAATCTGCGGGGACGGAAAGGGCAAGCCGTGGGTTTGCGCTATAATCGCCGCGCTCGGGGTGCTCAGTTGATAACGTAGTTAAAGTTGATAAGGGCACCGGCAAAACCATATTTGTGTGTTTTTCTGTGGAATGTTAATCATGCGTAGTTTAGCGGTTATTGCGGCGCTTTTCCTCGCCACGCTCCTTACCGGCTGCGGCCTGTTGCCCGATCAGAAAGATGAAACCAGCGGCTGGTCGGCCAACAAGCTCTATTCGGAGGCGAAGGAAGCCCTGAATGACGGCTCGTACGACAAGTCGATCAAGTACTTTGAAAAGCTCGAATCGCGCTATCCCTACGGCCGCTTTGCCCAGCAGGCGCAGATTGAAGTGGCGTACGCTTACTGGAAGTCGGGTGAGCCCGCCTCCGCGATTGCCGCCTGCGAGCGCTTCATCAAGCTGCATCCGAATCATCCGAACGTTGATTACGTTTTTTATCTGCGCGGCCTGGTCAATTTTAACGAAGATCTCGGCATTCTCGGCGCGATCAGCAATCAGGACCTGACGGAACGCGATCCGAAAGGCGCCCGCGAATCTTTCGATGCCTTCAAGGAGCTGGTCACCCGTTTCCCGAACAGCAAATATTCACCTGACGCCATCGCGCGCATGAAGTATCTGGTTAACACGCTGGCTTCGCACGAGGTGAATGTCGCCCGCTATTACATGAAGCGTAATGCCTATCTGGCCTCGATCAATCGTGCGCAGTTTGCCCTCAAGAACTATCCCGATGCACCGGCGACGGAAGAGGCCTTATTCATCATGGTCAAAGCCTACGACCTGCTTGGCATGATTGACCTGCGCGATGACAGTGAGCGCGTGATGCGCAAAAACTATCCGAAGAGCGCTTATTACGTGCGCGGTCTGGACCGTACCGAAGCGTGGTGGAAGCTCTGGTAATCCAGTCCAGGCAGCAGCAGGTTAGGTTGACTGTTTGATCGCCAGCACCGCCTGATTGCGTAGCGTGCGTAACAGGGACAGCTCCTTCTCGGGAATCACAATTTCTCCGGCGTTATCGCAATCCGCGTAAATCATGGCCACTGGATTGCCCTTGATGCAAAGCGGAAAAATCACGAACGTCTCGGCCGCGATGCCTTTGCGGAACCAGTCCGGGATTCTTGCTGCGATTTTTGCATCGTTGGTATCGGTAATCAGGATATCGACGTTTTTGGACAGTGCTGCGTGAAAAATATCGGGTGTAAAAGCCAGCGGGAAGTTGAAGCGCTTGGCTTTTTCCTGGGCATCCGGTCCGAATCCAAAGCGCCCCAGCATGCTGTTGCTGCGCCCGTCACGAATACACAGAATGACGCGCTTGAAGCCTTTGGCGCGATACATCGTTTCCAGGATGATGCGTAACACATCATTGAGCTTGAAGTCTTCGACCAGCGTATTACTGATGTCCTGAATTCCCGCCATCAGGATCGCTTCCGCCGCCCCGCCAGCCTCGGCATCAGTCGCGGAGGGCTCACCGGCTACGCCGGACAGCACATCATCGGAAAGTACGGTATCGGCGATTTGTGCATCGCCCCCACTGGCGCCTTCTGCGCCCGGCTTGCCGCCATTCTCCTGCTTTTCTTCTTCCGCACGCTCAATGCTCCTGGCCTTGATCTGCCGGCCAAAAGGCGTTTGCTGGAGATTGAGGTTGATCACGGCGGCAAACTTGGAGACTTCCGCGAAGGATTTTTCCACAGTCAGTTTCAGGTCCTGATCAGACAGCGCAACGCTTTCGTTGTAACGCGCCGTTACTTTACGCAGCTCTTTCTGTCGCTGTTCAGGCGTCGCATTGGCAATCACGGCGCATAACTCGTTTGAGAACGCCGACAGGATGCGCAACCGTTCTTCGGGATTCCCCGACTTGCGAACGCTGCCTGGCGGCATCTTGCGCATGCTATTGACGATCAGGCTGGGAAAACCCCAGGTGTGGGCAATACCGATCCCGAGATCCTCAAACGAAATACCGAGCACCTGTAACGATGCAGACTCTTCCGTACTGGGCTTCTGATCAATCAGGCGTTTGATCTGCTCACTTTCTTCGGGGAAATAATACTGACTCAACATACGACCCAGATTGTGAAACATCGAGCAGATAAAAACCTGCTCGACATCACGCGCTGCCGTCTTGGCGCCAATTTCCTTGGCCAGAATGCCGGCCAGATTGGCGCGCAGAAATTCATCCTTGAGCTGATTGGCGTTGCCCTTGTTTTGCAGGTGTTCAAAGAGCATCACGGTAATTGCGATATTGCGTACCGAATCAAAGCCAAGTACCAGAACGGCGCGCGATACGGTGCTGATGTTGCCGCCACCTGCCTGACGGTAATACGCGGCATTGACCAGACGCAGAATCTTGTTGGTCAGCGAAAAGTCCTTGAGGATGGTATTTGAGAGCTGGGAAACGCTTTCTTTTTCAGAGCCGGTAATCTTGTTGATCGCACCGACCGACTCGGAGAGCGCGGGGAAGTCGCTTTTGTGGCGCATGCGGCGCAGCAAAAAATCAATCGTGCTCTGCTTGGCATCGGCCGACGTGGCGACTTCTTCCGGCTCAAGATAAGTATCCAGCGCCTCGCGCATCAGCGTTGCGCTGGCATAGCGATGCTGCGGATCACGTTCGAGTGCTTTATAGAGGACGCTGGCGATCTGGTCGTCAAGGATCACGGCGCCATCTTTGGGCAGGCGGATATTTTCGTTGGCGATCTGATTCATCACCTGATAGATGTCACGGCCCTGCACGGCGCGTTTGCCGGTCAGCAACTCGTAAAACACCAGGCCGGCAGCGAATATATCGGTACGTTCACTGATTTCGCGATGATCGACATACTCCGGCGCCATGTAAGCCGGCGTCCCGCTGAAATCGGCCTGCTCACTGGAGGGCGCCTCGACCAGTGCGGCAATACCGAAATCCATCACGCGCGGCACGCCGTCTTCATTGATCAGGATGTTGTTCGGCTTGAGATCGCGATGAATCACGCCGGCCGCGTGCGCATGGGCAATCGCATCGAGAATCGGATACATGATGGCGATGGCCTTGACCGGCGTTAAACCACCACTGATTTTCAGGTAGTCAGCCAGGTTCTTGCCGGGCACGTATTCAAAGACCAGGTACGGATCGCCCTCATCT
Organism: uncultured beta proteobacterium; assembly: GCA_903953145.1. Taxonomy (GTDB): domain Bacteria; phylum Pseudomonadota; class Gammaproteobacteria; order Burkholderiales; family Rhodocyclaceae; genus CAJBIL01. Next base: position 1,574 of record CAJBIL010000319.1, on the reverse strand, counting down.
TCACCCGCTTCAAAAATCGGGACGATGTTTGGATGCCGCAACTTGCTGACGACCCGTGCTTCGGTGAGCAACTGCTGATTTTGCGCGGCGTTTGCGCTCGTAAAGTGCAAGGTTTTAATCGCCACTTCGCGCTGCAAATGGGGATCCCGCGCGAGATAAACCACACTCTGCGCGCCGCGCCCCAACTCGCGGATGATCTCGAAACGTCCAACATGCTTATTCATGGCGCACTATCACTTTTATCGTTATATGTTTTACAGCCACAACAAGCTGGGCGCTTGCCCGGTCTCGCCCCAGACAACAGCAGATTGCGAAAACTCGAAGGCTAGCATGCACAGCCTTGCCTGAGCCATCTGCAACACCAAATAGCTCGGTTCGGGCGGCCAATCAGCCCTGACATCGAGGTTGCAAGCCGCCAGAAAAGCCCATCCCTCCTGCGCCAACAACGCCTGCAAACGCGCCTGACGGCTGGCGTTTTCCTCCTCGGCCAAGCGAATTGCACCGGGGTTGAAAGCCGTGATAATGCCCCAGGACGCGGCCCCCCGGGCGCGCAAGAAACTGTCAAAAGCCGCATTGATCAAACCAATCCGCAAATCGAAACAGCCATCAGGCGAACTCACCCGGTAAATGGTCGACTGGAAGGCAGCCTCAAGCGGGTTGGCGTTTATTCTGAGCGTCATTCCGAGGATTCAGAGCACCTTGGCTGTAGCCCGCGCCAAATGGCGTTCTAGCGCAAGCATCGGCCTGCAAGCCAATAAAGACGCCATGCTTCAGGCAATGCTCATGCGCATTGCCGCCTGACGCAGTTCATGGCGAAAGTCAGGGTGGGCAATCGCGATCAGGGCTTCGGCTCGCTGCCGGATCGATTTGCCACGCAAACTGGCAACGCCAACCTCGGTGACGACAAAATTAACGTCATTTTTGCCGACACTGACGTGAGTGCCTGGCGAGAGCATGGCGACAATCCGCGACACGCTACCGTTACGCGCGGTCGATGGTAATACCAGAATGTTCTTACCACCCCGCGAACGGTTGGCAGCGCGGGCAAAATCAAGCTGCCCACCCGTGCCGGAGTAAGGTGCAGCGCCGTGACTCTCCGAGCCGCACTGGCCGATCAGATCAATCTGCATGCTGCCGTTGATGGCAATCAACTGATCGTTCTGGCCGGCAATACAAGGATCATTGGTGAAATCAACGGGGTGCATTTCAAAAACCGGATTTCGATCAAGATAGCGATACAAAGCCTGTGAGCCGAGAGCAAACGAGCCGACCATCCGGCCAGGCATGAAGTTTTTCCGGCGATTTGTCACGGCGCCGCACTCGATCAGCCGAAGAATGCTGTCGCCCACCATTTCTGTGTGAATCCCCAGATCGTGCTTGCCAACAAGCTGGCTGGCCACCGCGGAAGGGATACCGCCATAACCGATCTGCAAGGTTGCGCCGTCGGGCACCAGTTCGGCAACGTGCTGGCCAATCAACGCGTCGACGGCATCAATCGGCGGCTGGGGGATTTCCAGCACCGGCGCATCGTCTTCGACAATCGCAGTCACCTGTGAAATATGCACATGGCAGTT
>CAJBIL010000318.1 GCA_903953145.1 uncultured beta proteobacterium | reverse complement strand
GCTTACGCCGAGTTCCAGCGCGGCATGGAGCGTTACTGGTGCCTGCGCTGGTTGCGGCAGGAAGACGTACAGACCATCGAGGCGACGATTCGGCGCGAGAGTCTGGTCAAGTTCGATCAGTTACCACTGCTGCAACGCGTGCCTTCAGTGCCCGAACTCAAGCCGGGTCAGCGCATCCGGTTGAATATTGAAGCCATCGATTTTCTAACGCTGGAGCTTGGCTGCCGCTACGCCGAAACACTCGATCTGGCAGAAACAGCACTGGTTGCCAACGATGAAACCGGGGCTGAAGCACTGGAGGCGATCGACTGACGTGAGTGCGACACCTCGCCAATCGTGGGCACCATCCCCCACCGAACGCAACCTCTGGTTGGCGATTGGCGCATCGTTGTTTCTCCACGCACTGGCGTTGTCGCTTCATTTCAAATTCCCCGATGCCTCGCGTGCCTTCAAAGACAAGGCGCTCGACATTATTCTGGTCAATAGCAAATCAGCCAGAAAACCAACCGATGCACAGGCGCTGGCTCAGGCGCGACTTGATGGCGGCGGCAACACTGACGAAAACCGTCGCGCCAAAACACCCTTGCCGCCCTCGGCCAGACAGCAAAGTGGTGCCGAGCTTGAACAGTCGCAACGACGCATCCAGGAGCTGGAAGCGCAGCAGCAGCGACTGATCACACAGGCCCGCAGCAAAACCGTCGCCCCCCCGAAGCCGGACAAGGAAGCACAACCTGACCCGACCCCCGGCCTGAGCGGCCGCGATCTGGCGCAAAGTGCGCTGGCGATGGCGCGACTGGAGGCCGAAATCTCCAAAAATGTCGATGAATACAACAAGCGGCCGCGCAAAAAATTCATTGGCACGCGTGCCGACGAGTACCGTTTTGCCCAGTACGTCGAAGACTGGCGTAACAAGGTCGAAAGAATCGGCACCCTCAATTACCCTGAAGCTGCACGCGGCAAACTCTATGGAACGCTCATCCTGACGGTGGTAATCAGAAACGATGGCAGCGTGGAAAAGGTCGAGATCAATCGTTCATCCGGGCACAAGATACTTGACGATGCGGCGCGTCGTATTGTCGCCATGGGCGGGCCTTACGCCGCTTTCCCGCCGGATATCGCGCGGGATACGGATATTCTTGAAATCACCCGCAGCTGGAATTTCACCAGCCGCGACAGCCTCGAAACCAAGGCGCGCTAAGGCCATGACAATAACCATTTCAAGCATTGATGACTGATCGCTACTGCGTTTTCGGCAACCCGATAGGCCACAGCAAGTCGCCACGTATCCACGCCATCTTTGCCCGGCAAACCGGGCAGGACATCTGCTACGAGGCACGGCTGGCGCCGCTTGATGATTTTGCGGGCGCACTGCATGCCTTCATTGAAGCGGGCGGGCGTGGCGCAAACGTAACGGTGCCGTTCAAGGAAACGGCTTTTAGCCTGAGCACGCAACGCACGCCACGGGCGGAATTGGCGGGCGCGGTCAATACGCTGCGCTTTGATCAAGCAGAAATCATCGGCGACAACACCGATGGTGCCGGGCTAACGCGCGATCTTGCCGTTAATCTGGGCCACGCATTACATGGCCAGCGCATTCTCCTGCTTGGCGCAGGTGGCGCGGCACGCGGCGTGATCGGCCCACTGCTGGATCAACAACCGGCGACGCTGACCATCGCCAATCGGACCGCCCGCAAGGCGCAAGATCTCGCTGAAGTATTTTCCGCGATTGGGTCGGTAAAAAGTATTAACTACGCCGAACTTGCAGGTAATGACTTCGATCTGGTGATTAACGCCACTTCCGCCAGCCTGAGTGGTGAGCTGCCGCCGCTACCGCCCGGCGTATTCGCCGCCGGCAGCCTGGCCTATGACATGATGTACGGCAAAGGTGATACGCCGTTCATGGCTTTTGCCCGCAATCAGGGCGCTGCACGGGTAGCCGACGGGCTCGGCATGCTTGTCGAACAAGCCGCCGAGGCATTTTTCGTTTGGCGCGGGATTCGCCCGGAGGGTGCGCCGGTGATGGCGCTTCTGCGCGGCGAATGAAGCGTCTTGGCCTTTGGCTGAAACGCATTACCCTCGGCCTGTTCGGCCTGCTGCTGCTCTATCAGTTCTGGCTGTTCGGCTGGGTGCTGTGGTGGAACTGGGTCAATCCCGACACCACCCGCTTTATGAATATTCGTCTTGCTGAGCTACAGATCAAGGATCCCAAAGCGCAACTGGCGAAACAGTGGGTCGGCTACGACAAAATTTCGCTGCATCTAAAACGCGCCCTGATCGCCTCTGAAGACGCCAAGTTCGTCGATCACGAAGGCTTTGACTGGGAAGGTATTCAGAAAGCCATCGAAAAGAACCAGAAAAAAGGCAAGGTTGTGGCCGGTGGGTCGACTATTTCACAGCAATTAGCCAAAAATCTCTTTCTCAGCCCCGCCAAAACGCCCTGGCGCAAAGCGGAAGAGGCGATCATTACGCTCATGCTCGAAGCGATCTGGAGCAAGCAGCGCATCCTTGAGGTGTATCTCAACGTGATTGAATGGGGCAATGGCGTATTCGGCGCAGAGGCTGCTGCCCGCCACTACTACGGCATTTCGGCCAGCCAGCTGGCGCCCGAGCAGGCCGCAAAACTGGCCGGCATGGTACCCAATCCGCGTTACTACGACCTGCATCGTAACGCCTCGGGGCTGGCGCGTAAGGCGGGGATCATCATGGCACGGATGCCGTCGGCCGAACTCCCCTGAGATTGTCCGCGCCCGGTCAGTTAGCCGATGCTAAAATGCGGGCTCTTCTCCTGCATGGCTGCACGATTGTGCGAAAGCTGTGCGAAATATCCGAGAGATATGTGGGCCACCCCAATGAGCGAAGAAATCAAGCTGAGCGATGCTGAAATGCTGCAAAAGCGCCTGGTTGAGGTGCAGTCTTTGCTCGCCCGGCAAAAGCTGGTGCAGGATCTCGTGCACCGGCAGGAAATGCCGCGCCAGGATCTCGTTGAGGAAATGGTTCACAAGCAACGCCTCAACGAGCTGCGGCACAAGCTCGAACGGATGCTACCGGCCGACATCGCGCACATTCTCGAAGCTTTGGCGCCCGAGCAGCGACTGCTGGCCTGGAATGAGGTTAAAGAGGAGCGCGGCGAGCGGATTCTTGAAATCCTGTCGGATGAAGTCCGCCAGGAGCTGATTGGCGACGGCCATCACCGCAACGAAAAAACCACGATCAATGCTTTTGAGCTGCGCAACGGACGACTCAGCCAGTTCATCGTCGAAGGCCCGGCTGATCTGAAAAACCTGAAACCCATCTGGGTTGACCTGGTTGCCCCGACGACAGATATCCGGCATTGGGTTGGCAATTTCTTTGATGTCCAGCTGCCCGACCCGAGCAGCCTGACCGACCTTGAGGCCAGCGCACGTTTTTATGTCGAAGACAACGGCGAAATTCACCTTCACTCCGACTTTCTGCTCGACACCAAGGATGAATCACGCAACGTGGCTGTCGCGCTGATTCTGCACAAGGACATCCTGTTTTCAGTCCGTACCGAGGAATTGCCGGTTTTCCGCCTGCAACGCTTGCGCGCGCGCACCCAGCCCGGCTATGTGTCGGACGGCAAGGACGTGTTGCTCGACCTGTATGCAGCCGATGCAGAATACTCGGCCGATGCGCTGGAGGACGTTTACGCAGCGCTGGAAGATGTCAGTAAGCATGTGCTTGGCACTGAAATCACCGACACTGAAGCTGCCAAGATTCTGGCTGACATCGCCCGCGAAGAAGATCTGAATGGCCGTATCCGACGCAATGTGCACGACACGCGCCGTGCGGTTTCTTTCCTGACGCGCGGCAAGTTTCTCAGCGCCGACCAGCAGGAAGATGCGCGACAGATTCTGCGTGACATCGAATCGCTCGATGGCCACACCTCGTTTTTGTTCGGGAAAATCAACTTTCTGATGGACGCCACCGTCGGTTTCATCAACATCAATCAGAACAAGATCATCAAAATCTTCTCGGTGGCGTCGGTCGCGATGCTGCCGCCCACGCTGATCGCCAGTATTTACGGCATGAACTTCAAGTCGTGGTTTCCTGAGCTGGAGTGGGAATACGGCTACCCCTTCTCGTTATCCCTGATGACGATTTCAGTCATCATTCCGTTCATCTTCTTCAGGAAGAAGGGCTGGTTGCGATAGGCCGGTTTTGTGCCGCTAACGATTCACCCTACTCCCCCAGATAAGCAGCACGCACCTTGGGATTGGCCAGCAGATTCACCGCATCGTCGGTCAGCGTAATTTCGCCACTCTCCATCACATAACCGCGCTGGCTGACTTCGAGCGCCAGCTTGGCGTTTTGCTCAACCAGCAGCACGGTCATCCCTTCGCTGGCCACCGCACGAACGACCTCAAAGATCTTCTGCACCATGATCGGTGCCAGCCCCATTGACGGTTCATCGAGCAGCAGGAGTTTTGGCCGGCTCATCAGCGCACGGCCAATTGCCAGCATTTGCTGTTCGCCGCCCGACATGGTGCCGGCCAGTTGTTGCGCCCGCTCCTTTAGGCGTGGGAAGTGCGAAAAAACGTGCTCGATATCCGCAATGATGGCCGCCTTGTCGTCACGGCAATACGCGCCCATCTGCAAATTTTCGATGATCGTCATACGCGGGAACACGCCGCGCCCTTCCGGCACCAGCGCAATACCCTGGCTGACCAGTTGATGCGGCGGTAGGGCGGAGATTTCCTTGCCGCAATAGCGTACGCTGCCGCCGGCCGAATCGAGCAGGCGCGCCAGCGCTTTCAGCGTGCTTGTTTTGCCGGCACCGTTGGCGCCGATCAGGGCGACCATCTCGCCTTCGGCAACGTGAAAACTGATCCCGCGCACGGCGGCAATCCCGCCGTAGGCGACGCGGAGCCCGGTTACCTCAAGCAACGGCGCCTCCCAGATAGGCTTCGATGACGCGCGGATCTTTCTGCACCCTGGCCGGCACGTCTTCGCAAATTTTTGCGCCGTAGTCGAGGACGGCCACCCGGTCGCACAAACCCATCACCAGCTTGACGTCGTGCTCGATCAGCAGCACGGTGATGCCGTCCTTGCGGATCCCTTCGATCAGGATGCGCAGTTCGCCGGTTTCGGTGCCGTTCATGCCGGCGGCCGGCTCATCAAGCGCCAGCAGTTTCGGGTCGGTCGCCAGTGCGCGGGCGATCTCCAGTCGGCGCTGATCGCCGTAGGAAAGATTTCTGGCCAGATCGTTGGCCTTGTCGGCAATATCAACGTAATGCAGCAACTCTTCGGCACGGCGGCGGATCGCGGCTTCTTCAAGTTTGGTCGCACGATTACGC
>CAJBIL010000317.1 GCA_903953145.1 uncultured beta proteobacterium | reverse complement strand
GCGGATTGCTAACGGTCGCTGCCGAGTATCGCAGCCGTTCGTGCCTAGAATTCGTAACGCATCTTATAACGGTTATGAGGAGGTTCTATCTTATAAGCGTTATAAGGTGCGAGGTTAGAAAGGTAGCTCGCAAGGGCAAAACTTACGAGCAGAAAACGGAAAACATAGGGAAGAGTCCTGCATCACCTGCAACGGTTGCAAGCGAGGATAAGAGTATTCCTGAGCGAGAAAAAGTAAATCTCAGTGACCTGAGAACTAGAGCGGCTGTGATGGCCGGTTTTTATTTGGCGCCCGTAACCGCGTTGACGCCAACCCCAGCGACTTCAACCGTCGTCCCAACTACCGGCAACCCGATCCTCACGGTTCTCGCAGCCACCGACACGGCAGCATCTGCAACCGCGACCACGGCGCAGCCAGGCGCGCAAAAAAGAGAGTAAGTAACAGAAGGCAGACGTGCATCGAATGGCTTTCTGAGAGTGGTATTGACCAAACCGGGTTACAAACAAGTTACACGAAATCCAGAAAGCAAAAAGCCAACCCCGAAGAGTTGGCTAAGTGCTTGAATCTATTGGTGCCGCTGACCGGAATCGAACTGGTGACCTTCGCATTACGAATGCGCTGCTCTACCAACTGAGCTACAGCGGCAACAAGGCGCGGATTATACAGTTCCGTTTGCTGTGGATCAATCGACTTCTCAATTCGGCGGATACAACAGCGGGGCGGGAGGCGATATATCAGTGTGCTGGATTACGATCTGCCAGTTTTTGCACGATCAGACTGCCCACCATATCGCCCTCGACATTGACGGCTGTGCGCACGGTGTCGAGCAGCCGGTCAATCGGCAGGAGGATGGCAATCGCTGCCGTCGGTAACCCCACCGATTCGAGCACCAGTACCATGCTCAGCATACCGACGCTGGGAATGCCGGGGGCGCCGATGGCGCTTAACATGGCAACGAAGAAGATGATCAGCTGATGCGCCAGATCGAGCTCGATGCCGGCCAGGCGGGCGACAAAAAGGGCGGCTGCGGCTTCGTAGAGTGCGGTGCCGTCCATATTGACGGTGGCTCCGAGCGGCACGACAAAATTGGCGATGTCCTTGCGCACATGCAGATGCTGCTCGACGCAACGCAGCGTGACCGGCAGCGTTGCGGCGCTGGAACTGGTGGCGAAGGCGGTGATCAGTGCCTCGCGCGCGCCGCGCCAGAAACGCAACGGTGAAACCCGGGTCACGAGATAAAGTAGCAACGGCAGCACAACGATGCCGTGAAACAACGTCGAACCGATGACGACAATGATGAAATCGAACAGGCTGCCGAGCAGGCTGCTGTCCTGTGTCGCCACCAGTTGCAACAGCAGTGCGGCGATGCCAAGCGGAGAGAGATGCATGATCCAGCCAACCACCATCAGGCAAAGCGCCTGTAGCTCTTCAATCAAGACGCGCAGATTGCGGTAGCGCTCGCCCCCGACCACCAGCGCGATACCGAGAAATAGCGCGATGATCACCACGGCCAGAATGTCGCCCTGCGCCAGCGCCTTGACCGGATTCTGAAAAAGGCCGTGCATGAATTGTGCGATGTAGTCCGGCAATGGCATTTGCCGCGCCTGATAATCGCGCGTTGCATCGGCAAACATCGCCAGTTGCATGCCCTCGCCCGGCCGGAAGAGGTGAGCGGCGCCGAGGCCGATCACAATGGCGATGGCCATCGAGAACACAAAAAATCCCAGCGTCAGCGTCCATACGCGGTGCATCTGCTGATGTGCGCGCAGATTGGCCACGCCCACCACTATCGAAGAAAAAACAAGTGGAATCAGGATCATACGCAGCAGATCGAGAAACAGCGTGCCGATCAGCCGGGCACCATAGAGGGTCTGCGGCGCCTGCGCATGCAGCGGCCCGGTAGCGGTAATCAGCGCACCGGCAACAATGCCGAGCAGCGCGCCAATCAGGATTCTTGCGTTAAGCGAGCGCGGTAGCGTCATTGTTGTGCGTTGACCGTAAAAAAGCGGATTCAGAAACCCGCATTAAAAACGTGAATTCTATACGTTCAATGATTGTCACCGTGGGCTAAACTACGTTTGCGAATTTTCCAAAATTCACTAAAAACTCACCCAGATGCAGGAAAAATGAGCCGCTTTGCCCACCATCCGCTTCGTAGTTCAATCATCACCGCCTTGATCTGGACGGCGATTCTGGCATTCTCGCTGGGTTGGTCGGTACGCCAGGAGAACCAGCAGGCGATGCAACTGGTGATCAATGCGGCGCACAGTCATTTCGACAAGGATGTCGCCTTTCGCTCCTGGGCCAGCGGCCACGGGGGCATTTATGTGCCACCCACCGAACACACGCCACCGAGCCCGTGGATGGCGCATCTGCCGGATCGCGACGTGGTGACCACCGACGGCAAGCAGCTGACCTTGATGAATCCGGCCTATATGCTGCGCCAGATGATGGACGAATTTGGTGAGTATTACGGCGTCAAAGGGCGGATTGTCGGGCGCGTGGCACTCAATCCGGCGAATCTCGCCGACCCTTGGGAAACCGCCGCGATTAGCGCCTTCGAGAAAAAAGAAGCCGCTGAAATCCAGATGCGTGCTGACATCAACGGGCAGCCCTACCTGCGGCTGATCAAGCCGATGCTGATGGAGGAAAGCTGCATGAAATGCCACGGCCACCTTGGCTTCAAGGTTGGCGAGGTACGTGGTGCGGTGGGCGTTTATGTGCCGATGACGCCTTACCTTGATGCAGCAACACGGCAGAATGTTACGTTGGCGACCAGCTACAGCGCCATCTGGCTGATCGGCCTGTTTGCGATCTTCTTCAGCGGGCGGCGCAACCTTGTCGCCGAGCGCGAGCGGCAAGCCATTTTTGAAGAAATCAGCCTCGCCTCCAGGGTTTTTGAGGATGGTCTGGAGGGTGTCATCATCACCGATGCGCAAAATGTGATCCGCCGTGTCAATCCGGCATTTACCGCCATTACCGGCTTCAGCTCTGCTGAAGCGATTGGCCAGGCGCCCGATATTCTGAATTCCGGCCGCCACGACCCGGCTTTTTACGAGGCGATGTGGGCGACGCTGGTCAAGGAGGGTCGCTGGGAAGGCGAGCTCTGGAACCGGCGTAAAAACGGGGAAGGCTTCATTGCGCTGCAAACCATTTCAGCGGTGCGCAATCAGGCCGGCGAAGTGGCGCATTACGTCGCCACCTTCCGCGATGTCACCGAGCGCATTCAATCAGAAGAGCGCATGCGCCATCTGGCGCATTACGACGCGCTGACCCATCTCCCCAACCGCTCTTTGTTCATCGAGCGACTCGACCACGCCATCATCCGCGCCCGCCGCGAACAGGCATCGCTCGCCCTGCTTTTTATCGACATCGACTATTTCAAGGCCGTCAATGACAGCCTCGGCCACGCGGCCGGCGATGATCTTTTGTGCATTCTGGCCACACGCATGCGTGAGGCGTTGCGCGAGTCAGACACGGTGGCGCGCCTGGCGGGTGATGAATTCGCCGTTTTCATGGAAGGCGTCAGCGAACAGGCCGATATCGACGCTATCCTGAAAAAACTTCTCGATGCCCTGCTGGCGCCAGCCAGCATCACCGGCCGCTCGGTCACCATTGGCGCGAGTATCGGCGTGGCCATTTTCCCGCGTGACGGGGAAGACGCCGAAACGCTGCTGCACGGCGCCGACTCGGCGATGTACCGCGCCAAAGAAAAGGGGCGTGGCGGTTTTGAATACTTCCGCCCGGAGTTCGCCGAGCGCGCTGATGATCGCTTCACGGTTATTTCCGAGCTCCGGCATGGGCTGGAGAACGGCGAATTTTGCCTGCACTACCAGCCCAAGGTCGATGCCGGCAGTGGTCGCCTGGTCGGCGTCGAAGCGCTGGTGCGCTGGCAGCATCCGCATAAGGGAATGATCGCGCCGGATCGCTTCATCCCGCTTGCCGAGCAAACCGACCTGATCATCCCGCTTGGCGACTGGGTGCTCGAAACCGCCTGCCGGCAAGCAGCCCTGTGGAATAACTCGAAAAAATTTGCCGGCCTGAAAATGGCAATCAACATCTCCGGTGTACAAATCGCACGCGGCGGCCTGCTGGATCGGGTCAAACGCATCCTTGACGAAACCGGGCTGGCGCCCGATCAACTCGAACTTGAAGTGACCGAAGGCGTGATGGTCGAAGGCATGCGCGAGGGCTTCAAAACGCTGGCCGCGCTCAGGG
>CAJBIL010000316.1 GCA_903953145.1 uncultured beta proteobacterium | reverse complement strand
TGCCGATGCCAATGCATCATCCTCATTCTCAACGCCCTTCCTTGCGCCCATTAGCCGCCGCGCGCACACTTTCGCGCACAATCAGCCACTGGCCGTTTTCCTTGCGCCATTCCAGCGTTTTATCGGAGTTGTCGCGATACGCATCGGCGCTGTAAAGCTGGCGAAACTCGGCGATGACCGTATTCGGGCTATTTATCTGCACATTCGGGTTTTGTATTTCAATACGGATGCTGCTCGCCTTGCCAAGACGCTGCTCACGCTGGCGTACCCACGCATCACGCGACTGGCCGCCTTCCGGCACAAATTCAGGCGCGTAAAAGGCGAGATAAGCCTTAATGTCACGCGCGGCCCAGGCAGCGCCCCAGTCGGTCAGGCGGGCGGCAACTTCAGTTTCGGCACTGCCTGCGGCACCGGCTGCGGGACTGGCCGATTTCGCGCCAGCCGGCTCGGCGGTTGCTGCCGGGACGGGCAGCACCGTTGCCGGCGTGCTGCTCACCGGCGCAGCAGGTGCAGTTGCGGCAGTTGCGGCAGTTGCGGCAACTGCGGCAACCGGCGGGGTAGAAGCCGCCGGCGTACGACCCGCAACAAAGGCGTTGGCCGTGCTCTCGATCAACTCGCGCGCCTTGCGGCCAAGCGCTTCACGATCCAGCGTGGTTCCGGTCGGTGCGGTTGGCGGGCAAAGCTGCGCAAGATCGAGTTTGGCCAGATCCTGTTCGTCCGGCTTGCTGTCCTCAACCCGTTTAAGGCCAAGCTCCTCAAGCAAGCGCCCCATTCCGGCATAGCTGCGCAGATAGGCAATCGAGAGATCGTTATCGGCATTGACCTGCGAACGCCGGGCGTCAAAAAATTCGTTCTGGGTGTTGAGCAGGTCCAGCAACGTGCGCTGTCCGATGTTGAACTGATCGCGATACGCGGCGCGGGTCTTCTCAACCAGATTGACCTGAAGGCCGACAAACGAGAGCTGGTCGTTCAGGCGCAAGGTTTCGTTGTAGGCGATCGACAAGGTCTGGCGCATGTCACGGCAGGATTTTTCGCTCTGATCGAGCGCCATGTTCTTGCGCTCACGATACTGGCGGTTGCGCGCAACGTCGCTGCCGCCATTGAACAAGTTGTAACTGAGCACCACTTCGACAACGTTGTTATCGCGATTGCCCGAAACGCCCAGATTGTTATTGAGCGTCTCATTGCGCGCGCGCAAATCCACGCGCGGCATGAAGCCGGCACGCCGGACTTCCAGATCATGCTGTGAGGCTTCGATGTTTTCAATCGTGGCACGCAACGCAGGATTATTGGCCAAGGCGAACTGCAAAGCGCTATCGACCGTGCGCGGCAGTGCTTTGGCCAGTTGCGCCGGGGCAAACATCACCCGGGCAGGCTGCATACCCACAATGCGCACGTAGCGCGCAGTAACGTCGTGCAGATTGGCGTAGGCGGTGGTCAGATTCACGTCGGCGAGGGCGAGACGACTGGCGGCCTGCTCAACGTCAACGCGTTTGCCAACGCCGGATTCCGCACGCTGCTTCAATTGCTCCAGCGCGGCCTGGTGCTGGATGTAGTTTTCTTCGGCCAGAAACACCAGTTGCCGGGAGCGAACCACGTCGATATAGGCGCGCCCGGCTTCGAGCACGGCATTTTCAGAGGTATCAAGCAGCTCGAAGTAGCGAACCAGCTTGGCTTTGCCGAGCCGTTTGACTTCGCTGGAGGCCGAAAAGCCGTCGAACAGCATCTGGTTGAGCGTCAAGGTACGGCCACGGCGGGTGAAATTGCTGTCAATACCGGCGGTTTTCTGGACGATTGTTTCACGGCCCACGCCGGTACTCAGGTCAACCTTGGGCAAGAATGCGCCCTGCGCAACACCAATTTCTTCGGAGGCTTCCTGAAAGGCATGCCAGCGGGCGAGGACT
>CAJBIL010000315.1 GCA_903953145.1 uncultured beta proteobacterium | reverse complement strand
CCTGAGCCTCCAGTGCAGCGAGCCAGCCCGGCGGGCGACCGCGGCCTGTCCATGTTTCGCCATTAGGACCGCGATACTTGGCAGCGACCAACGACTTTGTCTTCACGACCGACTTGCTTGACTTAAAGCCGCAATCCTCCGCCGTCAGCCCAAACTGCAAGACTAGGCCTTTCACAGAGGTAATCGCCGTCGCTTGCGCGACGCGCCGTGCCGCCTCGATCTGACGGTCTAATGCATCGCGCTGGGCAACTAATTCTTCATACGAGGACATGTTAAATCTCCAAAAAACATAAATAAAACAATATTAAGGTCAATCAATCTACAATTTTCTACCGTGCTTAAAGCGTCGCACGCCGATCACCACGCTGGAAGCCGATCAAGGGTTCGGCGATGTTTTTGCCGAGTGCGATGACTTTGAACAGTTCGCCCATTTCGGCGGGCGAAATCAGTTTTTGTGCGGCGTTGGCGAGGGGCAGGTAGTGCGTGGTGTCGGTTGCGGGGGTGCGTTCGAGCACTTTGGTTATGCCGCAATTGAAGAGGAAGCTGGCTTGCGTTGTGTAGCCGAGAAAGTCGAGGCCGGCCGCACAGCCGGCTTCGGCGATGGCGGTGAAGTCGACGTGGGCGGTGATGTCCTGTAAGCCGGGAAGGTAAAACGGCTCGCCGTGCGCGTGGTGGCGGTAGTGGCACATCAACGTGCCGGCGTTGCGCTGGGGGTGATAATACTCATGACGAGGGAATCCGTAGTCGATCAGCAATAGCGCGCCGCGCCCGAGAATGTCAGCCCAGGCGGCTACCCAGGCGGGTGCGGCGAGGCAGATTTCGCTCAGGTAGTCGGGCGGCATGTCGTATTCATCGGCCAGCACTAATGCGGCTTTGCTCAGGCGGGGGCTGGCCGGGCGATCAATCCAGACGAACCGGATTTTTCCAGCGCTTGCATCGACGCCAACGCCACGTTCGCAGAGCCCTTCTGCGCGCCAGCAAACAAGGTGCACCGGCATTGCGTCGAGCAGTTCATTCGCCAGCACGAGGCCGTCAAAGTGTTCCGGCAGGCGGTCGAGCCAATGGACGCGATTCACCAGATGCGGCGCTCTCCGGGCGACTGTGGCGTGTTGCCGTTCGCGCAATTCGCCTGAGAGATCGAGAATGCCGTAACTTTCGGGCAGCGTGCCGCATTGCTCTAGCTCTAGCAGCAGGTCGGCGGCCAGTTGCCCTGATCCGGCGCCGACCTCGATGATCCTCGGTGCGCTGAGTGCGAGTATTTGCGAGGCTTGCGCGGCGATTGTCCGGCCAAAGAGTGAGCTTAGCTCGGGGGCGGTGACAAAATCACCGGCCGCGCCGAATTTGCGTGCGCCGCCCGAGTAATAGCCCATGCCGGGAGCGTAGAGCGCCAATTCCATGAAGCGGTCAAAACCGATCCAGCCGCCGGCACGCTTGATTTCTTCGGCAATGTGCTGCGTCAGCGTATGGCTGTAGCGCTCAGCATCGGCATCAGGGAGGGGGAGTGCGTGCGTCATGGGCGTTATTCACTCCGCTCAAAGCTGACCTGACCGACCATCTCAGGATATTTGGTGGCGATCCAGTGCTCGGCTTCGGCCTCGGCACGCTCCCACGAGGCGGCGCGCAGCGGGACGCTCTGGCAATCGCCGTTATCTTTCGGCCAGTCAAGCGTGTAGCTGCGAAAACCGCTACGTTCCTGTTGCCTGATCCGGCGCGTCCAGCGTGGTGGTTCGCGGCGTAATTCTGCTGTAAATAGGTCGAGTTTGAGCTGGTAAAGCGGCCCTTTGCCCTGATGCTGGACGATGTATTGATTGTCCTTCACGGTTTCTTCAACAATGCGCCAATCGGCACAGCCTTCAATTTTTGCACCGATGGCCTGGCCGGACTCATCGTTGATGATTTCTGCATCTACCGTGTGTGTTTCACCCTCGCTCTCGACAAGCTCATGCCACGGGGAGCCATGCCGGGTTGGCGGCGGGAAGGGCAGGGGGCGCTTGCCATGACGGATGCGGGCGAAGAGGGCAGACTTCAATACATCTTCAAGCTCAACCGTGGGAAAGGCGGAGCGTGGTTGCGCGGGGAAATTGCCGGCGCCCATGTAGCCCACATGCCAGAGCGTTTTTAGCCATTCCGCTGCGTCGAGGGCAACCTGGGCCAGCTGATCTTCAAGCCCTTGGTCGCCGGCCTGCGCGTTGGTCAGTGGATTGGTCAATAAATCTGTCAATAACTCAGCTTCATGCATTCGTGAGCGCAGGCATTCGCGTAACAGACGGCCGACCCATTCGGCGTCATCGGCAGGCAGTTGCGCGACACGGTCGGCAAGGTTCATCAGCTCATCCGCATCAAGCGGTGCTGCATCGTCGGAATACGGGGCGGTGCTCATGCCGGGCAGGCCGGATGTCGAATTTTTCTGAATGTCATGATGCCGATACGCCGGATGGTGAAACAACCCAAGGGATGCAGTGTAGCGCAGCCAGTGTGATATGAGCTAGTTGCGGGGCTAGTCGCAGGCCAGCGTTGCGCGGGGAAATCCGTTAAAATCCAGCTCCTTGTGAGCAGGGTGCGGGAGTTTGGCGTGAGTGGCAAAACGGTATTGGTCACCGGCGCAGCAAAGCGGGTGGGGCGCGCGATTGCGTGCGAACTGCATGCGGCAGGCGCCCGTGTGATGCTGCACTACCGCAGTGACACGGCAGCGGCGGAAGCGTTGGTCGAGCAGCTCAATGCGCTACGGCCAGCTTCGGCGGCTTGCTGGCAGGCTGATTTACTCGATATGGCGGCACTCCCGGGGCTGGTTGCGGCAACAATCAAGCACTTCGGTCGGCTGGATGCGCTGGTCAATAATGCGTCGAGTTTTTTTGCAACGCCGCTGGAAAGCATTGATGCAAGCGCGTGGGATGATCTGATCGGCAGCAATCTCAAGGCACCGCTGTTTTTGACGCAAGCTGCAGCGCCGTATCTGCGTGCCGCGCGCGGGGCAATCGTGAATATCACCGATATTCATGCTGAACGGCCGCTGGCAGGCTACCCGCTTTATTGTGCGGCAAAAGCCGGCCTGCTCGGGCTGACTCGTGCGCTGGCGATTGAGCTGGCGCCCGAGGTGCGGGTCAATGCGGTGGCGCCGGGGCCGATTCTCTGGCCGGATGACGATGCCTTTGATCTTGCCGCACGCGACGAAATTGTTGCTCACACCCTGTTGCAGCGGGAAGGCAGCCCACAAGACATCGCCCGTACCGTGCTTTTTTTGCTCGACGATGCAAATTATGTGACCGGGCAGGTGATCAATGTGGATGGCGGACGATCTGCGCATTTGTGATATTTGTGATGAGTAATGGCCCCGAATTTACCTCACATTGACTTTTTTGAGATTTTGAAAGCACCCTAGTGGAACTGTCGAACACCCTGCAACGCTTGAAGAAACGCCTTGAGAGCCATGTCGGCAAGGCGATTGCCGACTACAACATGATTGAGCATGGCGACACCGTGCTGGTCTGCATTTCCGGCGGCAAGGATTCATACACGCTGCTTTCGGCGCTGATGGCGCTGCGCAAGCGTGCGCCGGTTGATTTCCGTCTGATTGCGATGAATCTGGACCAGAAACAGCCCGGTTTCCCGGCTGACGTGCTGCCGGCTTATCTGGCAAAGCTCGGGATCGAATACCGCATCGTCGAGCAGGATACCTACTCGATCGTCAAGGAGAAGATCCCGGAGGGGAAAACTACCTGCTCGCTTTGCTCGCGCCTGCGCCGGGGCATTATTTATCGCACCGCAAAAGAACTCGGCGCCAACAAGATCGCGCTCGGCCATCACCGTGACGACATGGTGCATACGCTGTTTCTCAACCTCTTTTTTGGCGGCAAGCTGAAAGCCATGCCACCTAAACTGGTGACCGACGATGGCGCGCATGTGGTGATTCGTCCGCTGGCGTATTGCGCCGAGTCAGAGATCGCACGCTTTGCGCGCGGCATGGATTTCCCGATCATCCCCTGTAATCTTTGCGGCTCGCAGGATAACCTCCAGCGCCAGAAAATTCGCGAGATGATGGCCGACTGGGATCGTCGCTTCCCCGGGCGTACCGAGGCGGTGTTTTCTGCGCTACAGAATGTCGTCCCCTCGCATCTGGCAGACAATGCGTTGTTCAACTTCAAGGATCTGGGGCTGGCGACAGGCGCTGATCTGTCGGCGATGGATGGCGGCGATACGGTGTTCGATACGCCGGAATTCGGCGATGAATTGGCGTCGCCGGCGTCAAAAATTATCCCGTTACAGGTCGTCAGCGCCTAAGCGCCCGGCAAAACAGGTACAAATCAGGTACAAATCGGAGTGCTTAGCATGGCAGGGGCAGAAATTGAGCAGTCGGTACTTTTTGCTGAGGTTTCGGGCAGTGCGCGGCTTCATGCAAAGCTCGGTGAAAGCGAAGCCTTGCGTGCGGTTGATCGTTGCTTGAAGCGCATTGAACGCGTGGTTGAGGGATTTCGTGGACGTGTCGTAAAAAATGCCGGCGATCAGGTGATGGCCGTATTCGAGCGCGTCGATGATGCCTTCCACGCCGCCATCGAGATGCAGCAGCGGATCGCCGATCTGCCGCCGGTATCCGGCATAAAACTGGCCATTCGGGTCGGCTTCCAGCATGGCGCGGTAATCGCGGCCGGCGCTGAACTGTCCGGCGAGAGCGTGCAGGCGGCAGCGCGACTGGCCGCGCTGGCCAAGTCCGGCCAGGTGCTGATCAACAGCCAGACGCAAGCGCTGTTGCCGCCGTTGTTGCAACGTTCGACGCGCAATCCTGATCCGGTATCGGATTCAGTATCAGCATCAGGCGAGGCTAAAACACCGATGGTTTTTGAAGTGCTCTGGCAGGATGCCGACGTTTTGAGCCTGAAAGCCGGTCGCGCTCCCGCCATTGCTGTACAAGCGAGCGTTCGCACCAGCATTCGCATCACCTACGCCAGCCAGACGATCATCCTTGATGCCAGCCGCCCGGCGCTGACAATGGGGCGGGATGCCGACTGCGACCTGCTGGTCCATGATCGTCGCGCATCACGGCAACACGCCAGAATCACGCTGCACGGCGAAGCGTTCATCCTCAACGACCAAAGCACCAACGGTACTTTCATCACCTTCGCCGACACACCAACGCACTTCCTGCACCGCGAATCAGTCACGCTACACGGTAAAGGCATACTCTGCTTTGCTGCATCAGGGGATAGCCCCGAGGCAGATTACGCCACGTTTGAGTGCCTTTGAATTTGACGGCTGGCTGGGCGGGTGCCTTCGGCTCAGCTTGATACGGATATGGGGGTTAGGCCAACTAACGTT
>CAJBIL010000314.1 GCA_903953145.1 uncultured beta proteobacterium | reverse complement strand
GCGACCAGGCATCCGGCGCCGGCGACAGGTCGTCGGTGTTGGTTTCGCCGGTGACCTTGAAGACGGTCAGCTTCTGCGATGCGAGCACTTCGGGGCGCGAGGTGAACCACTCGCCGTCGGCCCACGATTGCAGGACGGATTTGGCGTTCGCATTGCCTTTGTCGGCGAGCTCTTTCACGTCGTGGAAGAAGTCAAACACAAGCAGGGTCTTTTTCAGGCCTGCAGCAGCGACGGCGCCGACTTCGGCGTCGCCCAGCACGTCGATCATCGGCTTGACGTTGTAACCGCCAAGCATGGTGCCGAGCAGTTCAGTGGCTTTGGTCTTGGAGATCAGCGCGCAGGACTCGGTGCCTTTGGCAACCTTGGCGAGGAACTCGGCCTTGACCTTGGCGGCATCATCCACACCGGCGGGAACACGGTAGGTGATCAGTTCGACCAGCGTCTGCTCTTCGCCCTTTGGCGGGGTTTTCAGCAGGCCGATCAGCTCTTCGGTCTGCTTGGCAGTCAGCGGTAGTGGCGGGATGCCAAGCGCAGCGCGCTCAGCGACGTGGGCACGATAGGATTCAAGCACGGCAACGTCCTTTCTCAACAGTTGTACGAAACGAAAATTACGTAATTACACAACGGCAAACGATTGATTGTACTGCAAGGATGGAGCGCGGATTATTGCCGATTTTATCGGTCGGCCAAGCACTCCCGGAACCTCCAAACAAGTCTTCTATATTTTATAAGAGATGAGAGCTTCTGTGAAGCGATTCACCATCACAACCCACCATCAACAAACGCCCGTAATCATGCAGCCACATCACCAACCAGATCAACGGATTCGTCACCATAGCTGACGCGTTGTCCAGGCCTCAGCTTGGCGCGCTTTCGCAACTCCACTGAGCCATCAACACGAACCTTGCCGGATTCGATTTCGGAATGTGCCACACCGCCCGAAGAACAAAGCCCGGTCGCCTTGAGTAATTGATCAAGCTGAATGAAATCGCCACGGACAGGAAGTGTAATTATCATAAATCGCTTTTTTGAAAAGGTAAAAACTATCGCACGCCATTGAGCGCAAGTGGCGACAAACCATGGCGTCGACGCGCCCGGTCGCAAGCATCGTCGCCAATACCCAAAGGGGCGTAGGGTGCAAAATCACGGCAAGGGCCGGGGCGTTCTGCATAAATGCTACAACTTACAGCTATCCCTATCTCGCCCGCCAGCGCCACACAACGCGGGGGGGCGTCATCGGTGCCCCGCATGCGAACGAGCGTGGCGGTCAACGGCAAAGTCAGCGCATCCGGCACACAACCGCCTGGCGAACTGGCCAGATCTGCGCAGTGAAAATCAACCCGAAACGCTGCACAGCATGCACCGCAACTCAGGCAAGCCGGCTGGCTCATGAGTGCTCACCCAACTTATCCTGCACCAGCGCCTCAAACTCGGCCAATGGCAACGGACGACTGTAAAGATAACCCTGATACGCATGGCAACCCTGGGATGCCAGAAAGTCCTTTTGCGCCTCAACCTCAACCCCCTCGGCAATCACCGACAAGCCCATGCTACCGGCCAGCGCGACAACCATGTTGGCAATCGCGGCATCGTTGGCATCGATAAGAATGTCCCGGATAAAACCCTGGTCGATTTTCAACTGATCAAGCGGCAATCGCTTCAAGAAGGAAAGAGACGAATAACCCGTACCAAAATCATCGAGCGAGAAACCAACGCCCTTTTCCTTTAACGCCGTCATCTTGATGATGACATCCTCGACGTTCGTCACGAGCAGGCTTTCGGTCAACTCCAACTTGAGCCGGTAAGGGTTGGCGCCGCTATTTTCAAGTACGGTCAGCACTTGTTCGACAAAATCAGGCAGATGAAATTGACGGGCGCTGACATTGACCGCAATCGTCAGATGCGCCATCGCCGGCCGGGTCGCCCAGAGCGCCAATTGAGCGCAGGCGGTTTCAAGCACCCAACGACCGAGCGGCAAGATCAAACCGCTGGCTTCGGCAACGGGAATAAATTCAATCGGCGACACCAGGCCGCGTTGTGGATGCTGCCAGCGCACCAGTGCTTCAACCCCCGTCAGGCGGCCTTCATCCATCACCTGTGCCTGGTAGTAAAGAACCAGCTGATTTTTCAGAAGGGCATCCCGCAATCCGGTTTCCAGATCGGCACGCACACTCACCGCTGTCTGCATCTGCGGATCAAAGAAGCACAGCGTATTGCGACCAGCAGCCTTGGCCTGGTACATGGCCAGATCTGCCCGTTTCAGGAGATCATCAATGGTTTCCTTGTGATCATCAAACAGAGTGATACCGATGCTGGGCGTGCTGTGATGTTCGCAACCGGCAAGCTGATAGGGCAAATTGAGCGTGGCAAGAATTTTCTCGCCGACAGTTTCGGCCTGAGTCGCAGCCTCCTGTTCGTCCTCGCTTAAATCTTCCAGCATCACGACAAATTCATCGCCGCCCAGACGCGCCACGGTATCGCCCTCACGAACGCAGGTCAGCAAACGCTGTGCAACCAGCTGCAATAACAAATCGCCCTTGTCGTGGCCGAGCGTGTCATTGAGTGTTTTGAAGTTATCAAGATCAATAAACAGCAGTGCCCCTTCGCGCCGGTGACGAGCGCTGGCGGCAAGTGTCTGGGCCAGGCGGTCAAGCAGCAAGCGGCGGTTCGGCAAGCGGGTCAGCGGATCATAAAAGGCGAGATTCCTGATTTCGTCTTCTGCCGCCTTGCGCGACGAAATATCGGAAAGCGTTGCCACATAGTTGCTTACCACACCCGCATCATCCTTAACCGCAGTGATCGTCAACCACTCGGGATACACCTCGCCACTTTTACGACGGTTCCAGATTTCGCCCTGCCATGACCCATTGCTCCTGATACTTGCCGCCATCTCACCAAAAAAGGCAGCATCATGGCGACCCGAACTGAGCAGGTGCGGCGTTTGGCCCACGGCTTCTGCCGAGGTGTAGCCAGTAATCTCCGTAAACGCACGGTTAACCCGCAGGATTGCGCTCGCCGCGTCGGTAATAAACATGCCTTCCTGAGATTCAAAGGCGATGGCAGCAATACGCTGGTACTGGGCCGCCAGTTTGCGTTCGGTAATGTCAGTTTTAATCGCGACATAATGCGTAATAGCGCCCGCAGCATCCTTGACCGGTGCGACCTGTGCTTCCTCCCAGTACAACTCACCATTTTTACGCTTATTGAGGAGTTCCCCCGCCCAAGGCACGCCATTGGTCAGCTTGCCCCACATTTCCTGATAAATTTCTTTGGGCGTCTGCCCGGATTGCAGGATGCGTGGCGTTTGCCCGATAACCTCAACAGCGGCATAGCCCGTAATTTGGCTGAAGCGGGGATTCACGTACTGGATAGCGGCATCAAGATCTGTGATAACTACCGAGGCGGGACTTTGCTCAACGGCGATGGACAGTTTGCGCAGCATTTCTCCAGTCTGACGAAGCTCGATAACTTGCGCGTCCAGCAAATCACGCTGCGCTTCAACCTGCTTGCGCAATGATTCGCGCTCAAGAAGATTGCGAATGCGTTGCCGGGCAGTTTCCACATTAATTGGCTTGCTTAGATAGTCAACCGCGCCGAGCGACAAACCCATGATTTCCGACCCAAGCTCACCCAGCGCAGTGACAAAGACGACCGGAATTTTCTTCAACCTGACATCCGCCTTGAGACGGCGGCACACCTCGAAACCATCCATTTCCGGCATCATCACATCCAGCAGGATCAGATCCGGTGGTGACTCGGCCGCCAATGCCAGCCCTACCCGCCCCGATGTCGCCGTTTGCAGATCAAACTCTGAGGATAACGCAGCACCGATTGTCAGCAGATTGGCTGGCGTATCGTCGATAGCCAGAATTCGCGGTCTTTGATTGTTCATGCCCTACCCTTAACACATTCAGTTTGTGCAACAACCAGCTGCTGTAAGCGGTCCAGTGCTACATCAAAACGAAATTCAGCCAGCAATGCGCTAATCTCATTGATTTCAGAGGCTGCATCCGTCCCTGCCAGCAAGGCTTGCAAAGCTTTGCATCGGCTGATGGCGTCAAATTTGTTCTGCGCCAGCAAAGGGG
>CAJBIL010000313.1 GCA_903953145.1 uncultured beta proteobacterium | reverse complement strand
TTCCGTTCCATACAAAGCAGATGCGCCACTGCTCATTGATGCGGATGCTGTGCTGCCCGATCCGGTCCCCGATCAACGCTTCGAGCCGGTTATTGGGCGGAACGCGAAGGTCATCAAGGCGCTGTGCAGCATCCACCATTCGCAACGTGCGCCGCGCAACGGCCTGAATTTGATTCGGCAGTGTTTTGGTGAAATCGCCAATCCAGATAGTCTCAGATGGCTCGTCCTTGGGGTGCGCCCCGCAGGCGAAGGGGCCTATGGCTCAAGTACTCTTGGGGTACGGGTTGCAGGGCAGCAGCCTTTTTCCGCTTGCTACCATGAAATTCCTTTATTAGACTGCGGAATTTCATGGTAAATTGGTGTGATGATTTCTCGTTCCCATCTTTTTGATCAAGTGCAAACTGCGTTGCGGCGTAGCAGTATTGCGGCGTTGGTCGGGCCTCGGCAGGTCGGCAAGACGACGCTGGCACGGGCGTTTGTGGATTTTCAGAGTGTCAATTACTTTGATCTGGAAGATCCCGTCAGCCTGGCCCGGTTGGCTGAGCCGATGACTACGCTGGCTGCATTGCGCGGTTTGATTGTGATTGATGAAATTCAGCGGTTGCCGGGCTTGTTTCCCGTACTGCGCGTGCTGGCTGACCGGCGCGATGTCGATGCAAAATTCCTGCTGCTGGGCAGTGCTTCCCCGGCGCTCATCCGGCAATCCAGCGAATCGCTGGCCGGTCGCATCGAGGTGATTGAGGTTAGCGGTTTTGCGCTCGATGAAGTGGGCGAGTCGGCGTCGGCGTCGTTATGGCTGAGGGGCGGGTTTCCCCGGGCTTTTCTTGCGGCTTCGGAGGAAGACAGCCGCGCTTGGCGACAACAGTTTCTGCTGTCGCTGGTCGAGCGCGATTTGCCGCAGTTGGGCATGAATATGCCGCCAGCGACCATGCATCGCTTTCTCGTGATGCTGGCGCACTATCACGGGCAGGTCTGGAACGCCGCCGAACCGGCGCGCTCGCTGGGCATCTCGGAGGGTACGGTGCGCCGGTATCTGGATATTCTGACCGGCACCTACCTGGTTCGGCAGTTGCAGCCCTGGCATGAAAATATTGGCAAACGGCAGGTGAAGTCGCCCAAAATTTACTGGCGCGATAGCGGCTTGCTGCATCAGTTATTCGGTATTTCCGGCGGGGCTGATCTGCTGGCAAACCCGAAATGCGGCGCATCGTGGGAGGGCTATGTGCTGGAGCAGTTAATGCATCAATTACAGCCTGACGAAGCCTATTTTTGGGCAACGCATACCGGTGCTGAGCTCGATGCTTTGTTGATGATCAACGGGGAGCGCATCGGCATTGAAATCAAGCGTGCAGACGCCCCGCGCTTGACGCCTTCGATGCGGCACGCGCTGGCCGATTTAAAGCTGAAGCGTCTGTGGGTGATCTATCCGGGCAGCCAGCGGTATTCACTTCACGCGCAAGTAAATGTCATACCCTTTGCGAATTTTGGGCGAGAGATGGCAGATGTGGGATAAATCGCCGATCTTCAGCGAGCAATCCGGGTTCCCGTCTTCGCGGGAATGATGGAGCAGGGTCTTGTTAAGATGCAATAAACTCTTGTTATTTAGAGGCTTAATAAGTATCCTTAAACTAACATGTTAAACATGGGCGCATGAATGTTTTCGTTTTTGTCTGTTCGACGCAAGCCCGGCTGGGTCGCGCTGTTGCCGCAGGGCGACCGTATTGCGCTCGCCCATGTGGTGCGTGGTGCAGGCGTTCGGCCAGAAATCCTGAGGCTTGATTCGTTTGCCGTCGAACATGACGAAACCGAGGCGCTGCAACGTTTACGCAGTGCGCGGCAGCTTAAATCCTATGCCTGCACGACGCTGATGGCGGCGGGCGAATACACGATTTCGCAGGTTGATGCGCCGAACGTGCCGGCAGCCGAGCGCAAGGAGGCGGTGCGTTGGGGGCTCAAGGGCGTGGTCGATTACGCAGTGGATACGGCCTGCGTCGACGTGCTCGATATTCCCATGGAGGGCGCCGGGGCAGGGCGGCAGGCCAGCGTTTTTGCGGTGTCTGCGTCTGAGCAGGCGGTGCGGGCGCGGATTGCGCCGTTTGAAGCAGCAAAAATCCCGCTGGCCGCCGTCGATGTGCCCGAGATGGCGCAACGCAATATCGCGGCTTTGTTTGAGGATGAAAACCGGGGCCTGGCATTTTTGCGCCTCGATAGTACGGGCGGTGCGCTAACGCTGACCTTTCATGGCGAGTTGGTCGCGCTGCGCCGCGTTGAAGTGCCTGCCACGCAGCTGGCTGATAGCAACGCCGACCGGCGCGCGCAGGCGATGGAGCGGCTGGTGCTTGAGTTGCAGCGCAGCCTCGATAACTTTGATCGCCAGTACAGCCATATCCCGATTTCCAAACTGGTGGTGGCGGTTTATCCGCAGCCCGATGGTCTTGCTGCTGAGCTTGGTGAGAGTCTTTACGTCCCCGTGCTGGCGATGGATCTGGCGCAGGTGATGGATTTCCCCGGCTTGCCGGAGCTGGCCGATTTGCCACGGCAGGCGATGAATCTTCTGCTGATCGGTGCTGCGTTGCGTACCGACGAGGTTGCGTCATGACGCAGCAGATCAATCTCTATGAAGCCCGGTTAAAGCCACGCCGCGAGCTGGCGACGGCGCGCAATCTGGGCGTTTCTGCCTTGCTGTTGCTGGCCTTGACCAGCGCGGTAGTAGTTTATGCACGCCAGCAAGCAGACGAAAAAACCGCTGAGCTCGCGGTTTTGCAGGCCAGTGTGAACAGCGAGCAGGAGCGCATGACGGCGCTCAGCAAAGCGCTTGGCGGGCGTCGGGTATCGACGGCGCTGGTTGCCGAGCAAGTGCGGGTGCGGACGTTGTTGTCGACGCAGCAGGAGGTCATGGCGGTGCTTGATTCCGGCCAGCTTGGCAATACGTCGGGTTTTTCGGCATTCATGTTTGGCTTTGCGCGCCAGGCATTGTCCGATATGTGGCTGACCGGTTTTGCAGTGAGCGCCGGCGGTGAGGAGATTGAAATACGCGGTGGCCTGCTCGACCCGGCAAAACTGCCCGGTTATGTGCAGCGCTTGAGCGCCGAGCCGGCATTCAAGGGTCGTCGTTTCGCCACGCTGGAAATGCGCAGTGTCGATCCGGTCGCGCCTGAATTGGCCAAGCCAGGCGCTGCTACCGGTATTGCCGCGTTGTTGCCGGCTGCCAAAGTGCCGGTTGCATCGCAGCCCGCATCGCAGGTTGGCTCGCAGGCCGTGGCAGCACCGCCACCTTTGCCGCGTTATGTCGAGTTTGTTTTGCGCTCGGCGGGTGGTGCGGTGTCTGAAACGGTGGCTGATGCCGCAAGTAAAGCCGGGCGCCCGGACGGAGCGCCAAGATGAAGGCGCAATGGGCCAAGCTGGCCGCGCGTTACGATGCGATGGTGCTGCGCGAGCGGTGGCTGGTGGCAGCGGCGGTGCTGGGCTGTATTGTGCTGGTCGGCTCAACGCAGTTTCTCGATCCGGCGTTGAAGCGCAGCAAAATTGCCGACCGCACGATGATCGATCAGCG
>CAJBIL010000312.1 GCA_903953145.1 uncultured beta proteobacterium | reverse complement strand
TGTATTTCCTCCTGCGCCGTGCCTTGTCGCGTTTTACTTTGTCCGGCGCCATCGAGCTGCGCTGGTCTGCGCTGGTCACTTGCCTCTGGTTCGCGCTCAACCCGGTGGCCGTTTACGCTGCCGGCTATCTGATTCAGCGCTCGATTGTGCTGGCGACGCTGTTTTCGATTGTCGCGGCCAATCTTTATTTGCGTGCCCAGCAGCGGGAGCGCACTGCTGATCTTTTGTCGGCTGGCCTGTTTGCCGGCCTGGCGATGATGTGCAAGGAGCACGCCGTGATGCTGCCCCTCGCCGCGCTGGCGCTCACGCCACTGGTGCGCGACTGGGATCGTCGCACCGTATTGCGGGCCGGGGGATTCCTTCTGGTGATGGCGCCGCTCTGCGGATGGACGATTTATCATCGGGGCGATCTGGTGGGGACAAATTACGAGATCTACGCCGGCGATGTGCTGGCGCAGATTGCCATGCCGACGCGCTTTGAGTTCCCCGGCGGGACTTGGGTGATGAGCATTGCGACTCAGCTCGGCTTGTTCCTGCGCTATGCGTTTTCATGGTTTTGGCCCAATCCCGAATACTTGTCTGCCGACCTCCGCATTGATTTTTCTGCCTACTGGCGCAGTCTCTGGAGTTTTGTCGGCGTGCTGGCAACGCTTGGCGGTGGCTTGGCTGCGTTGCTTGTTAGCGCACGTCAAACCACATCGCCACTGCTGCGTGTGTGCGCAGCTGCTTTCCTCTATGCGGCGATTTTGTATCTTGTTGAGCTTTCCGTCGTCCGGGTGCAGGAGCCGTTTGTGCTTTATCGCAGCTTCCTGTGGGCGCCGGCTTATGCGTTGATTGTGGGCGGTGTTTTGCTGTCATGCAGTCGCTGGTTGCAGGTGCGCAGTCGCAAGGGTTGGCTGGCTTTTTGTGTGGCCGTACCGCTGGCCTGCCTGGCGTTGATTCCCTGGACGCAGGATCGTCTGCAATCTTTTTCGAGTGAAGAAGCGTTGTGGCAAGACGCGCTGGCCAAACTCCCCGCACCGGATGTGGCAGGCGCTGATCGTATTTATTACAACCTGGCCGGCGAAGCCTATAAAGACAAGCGTTACGCGGAGGCGCTACTGTTCAGCGAGCGCACCATCGCACAGAATTCACAGGCTTTTCAAGGGTATCTGGCCAAAGGCACCTCGCTGTTGGCGTTATCCGACCTGAACGGCGCCTCGCGCGCATTCGATGAAGCCCTTGCCCACAAACCACCGCTGCAGTTTCTCGGTTATATCGAATTCAAGCGATGCCTCATTACTGAAGCGCAAGGTGATGCAGATGCCGTGATCGACTGCCTGCGTCGTAGCGCAGCAATGGGTTACGGTGGGGCAGAGTTCCGGCTAAAAATGATGGGTTTGGCTGCGGTAAAGTAATCGCTGGCATTTATTAAAATTGGCTGTAAGGCGCGCCAAATCGTCATCTAGCAACACCGATGGCTGGAGCGCCTTTATTCATGCGCTTCTTCAGAGAGTGCATGAGGTAGACCGCCAATCCATGCGCCCTGCAGCGAAGTTGCGTTAACGGTTAACGGCCAAAATCCGGTGGAATCACTGCGCGGAGGACGGTTTGTGTTTCTCCCCGCCGTACCCGATTTGAGAACCACCAGATCGCCCCTTTTTTGATCGTCCAGTCAGCTTCCTCGCCGGCCAGCAGTAAGGAGGCAACGCGCCCAAGAGCGGGTTGGTGGCCGATGACGACGACGGCGCTGCCGGGTTTGCCACTGGTTTTGCAAAATTCAGCGCCGTCTGGCCAGCCGACCGCGACGAGTAGTGCGGAGACATCGGCGCTTGGCGCAAGGCTCGCGGTGGTTTCAAAAGGCAGTCCCAGGGCTTTGGCTGTCTGCTGCGTGCGCACAGCCGGGCTAACGAGGATGCGCAGGTGTTTGGGGCCATGCGTCTTGAGCCATTCGGCCATTTGCTTGGCCTGCTTTTCGCCGCGCGCGGTGAGTTTGCGGCCAAGGTCAGGCGTGCCTTCTTCGGCTTCGGCGTGGCGCCAGAGCAGGAGGTCCATGTGAGGTTCCGATGTTAAACCGCTGATCATAGCCGTCGATTGTTGCATCCGTATTTCTGCGGTTTTGAATCCACCGCCGATGTCGGGATGAATCCCGACAGACCGACACCGGCGGTGTGCGCTTTGCCGGGTAGGTCGGGTTTTTACCCGACATTCAACGCCATTGTCGGGATGAATCCCGACCTACAGACCGACACCGGCGGCGTGCGCCTTAACTTTGCCGGGTCGGGTTTCAACCCGACTTCAAGCTGCTTAATTTGCCCATGGCAGTTGCTGCTGCCGGAAATTGTCGAGAGCGGTGCTTAGTTCGTGGCACTTGGCGGCGTTGCGTTCGTCCAGCCAGTGGCGAATGTCGTTGCCCTGCTTGCCGGGTAGTGCCTGATCGGTGAATTGTCCGGCGACTTCGAGATCATTCATTCCGCCGAGCAGGTCTTGCAGGCGGCTGGTTGTCTGGTGATAGCGTTGCAGGCGCTGGCCGGGAAATAGGGCCGTGAAGTATTCGAGCGCATAACGCAGTCGTTTGAGCGAGACACGCAGCCGGTGGCGGTGCGCGGCTGTTTTTGTCTGTTCGGCGAGCTTGCCGACACGCTGGATGCGTTTGTCGAGACTCTGCCGGGCAAAGAGTTTGAGCGCGCCTGGGCTGTTTTCAGGCAGGGCCAGTACGGCGGCGGTAAATTCAAGCAGCAGGCGTGCATAGTCGGCTGATTTCAGGGCGCTGCGCGCGGTTTTTCTGCTGCGGGTTCTGTGCTGCTGCGCATGGCGTGACAAGCGGCCAACTTCCGGGCGCTCGGGGAAGGCGGCGCTGAGCTGCGGTAGAGTTTCGCCAATGAATACGTCGCGGTTTCGCGCCTCGCCCAATGCATTGGCGAGCTCACGCCAGCGTGGGTCGAAGCGGATGATGAAGTCTGCCGGCAGCAGGGGCTTCCAGGCGCGAATCGCTGATCGCAGGCGGCGGATGGCGACCCGCGCCTGATGGATGAATTCGGCGGCTTCACTTTGCTGTACGCCTTGTTCGTTGCTTTGCAGGTGGGTAAGGCAGGCCAGCACGACGGCGCGAAAAGCGGCGATGGCGGGTGTTGCGTTGTCGAGTGCGACGGGTTGGGCCTTGACTGCCTGAATCGCTGAGCTCTGGGCCGTGCTGGCAAACAGCCGGTAGCCGCGCTCGGCTTTGCTGGCGCTCGCCGGGTGCAGGGGGAGGGTGGTTTGCAGGGCAAGTGCGATGTCGAACAGTGACAATACGCCGCTGTCGTCGGTATTGCCGGTATTGCCGCTATCTGCTTCCGGCGATTTCTGTGGTTTTGGTGACTTCGATGACTTCGGTAATTTTGCTGATGCCTGCGCTGCCAACAATTCAAGCTCAAGTTCGCAGATTGGTGTGCGGCGGCCTTTGGCCTCGATATGCCCGCGGTCGAGCGCCAGTTCGATGCGCACGCCGGGCCGGGGTTCGAGTAGCCAGGCGCTGCGCATGAAGTC
>CAJBIL010000311.1 GCA_903953145.1 uncultured beta proteobacterium | reverse complement strand
CTTTGGACAGGTGCATCAGGAGGGTGTCGGTCAGTGCCTGCGCGTAGACCATGTACGGCCGCTCCATGAACATCACGGCCTCGCCGAAAGATTGCCCCTGGGTGAGAATATCGACGACTTTTTCACCACCCTGTGGCGAGGTAAACGCCAGTTTGACCTGGCCATAGACAATGAGATGGAAACCGTTGGAAATATCACCCTTGTGAAACAGGATGTCGCCACGGGCAGCATTGATTTCGCGGGTGCCGCGTGCGATGCGCGAGATTTCATCGGGTGCCAGACCGTTAAAAAGCGGCACATGCGACAGCAGCGCTTCAATGTTGATGCTTTGATGGTTTCCGTGCATTGGGAGTATCCGAAGTAGCCAACCAGAACCGCGATCAATCGCCGTTCGTCATGGTCGCATTAGTCGTCAGTCGAGGCAAGCGGCAGGCATTAGCATCTATCGGTATCGTCCGTGCGGGTTATTGCCGCGTGAGCTGGGCGTAAAGCAGGGGCAGGCGGGCGGGCAGGTCTTCGGGGCGGCGGATGACGGTGAAGCCGCCGGGGCCGAAGAGGTAGGGCAGGTAGGCGCCGGCTTCGCGGTCAATGGTGACGCAGAACGGTTGCAGGCCAAGGGCGCGTGCTTCGTGAATGGCCATTCGTGTGTCTTCGATGCCGTAGCGCGAATCGTACAGATCAAGATCATTCGGCTTGCCATCCGAGATGAGCAGCAGCAGGCGGCGCGAGGCGGGCTGTTCAACGAGGATACGCGAGGCCTGCCGCAAGGCAGCGCCCATGCGCGTGTAGTAGCCGGGCTTGAGGGCGAGGATGCGGCCGCGCGCGGTGGCGTCGTAGCGCGAGGAAAAATCCTTGACCAGATGGAAGCGTACGTTTTGACGCTTCAGCGAGGAGAAGCCATAAAGCCCGAAGCGGTCACCGGTGGCGCTCATTGCTTCAGCAAAAAGCAGCAGGCTTTCGCGGATAACGTCGATGATGCGGTGCGTGTTGCTGACCCAGGCATCGGTCGACAGCGACAAGTCTGCCAGTAGCAGGCATGCCATGTCGCGCTCGCAACGCGATTGGGCGAGGTAGGCGCCTTGGTCGGGCGTCTGGCCGCTGGCGCGGTCGGCAATGTTGCGCACGCAGTTGTCAATGTCGAGTTCGGGACCGTCCGGCTGTGCCTTGAGCCAGCGTCTTGCCGGGGCGAGTGCGGCAAACTGCTGGCGCAGGCGGTGTGCGGTTTTCTTGAGGTTTTCGGGCAGTTCGGCGGCGCCGGCATCGCGCGCGATCAATGGTTGTACGCGGCAGTGGTCGTCGAGCAGCAAGCCCTTGCGGTAATCCCACTCGGGGAGCGGAATACCGGGCCCGACCGGCGTGTCGTCTTCTGAGGCTGAGGGTAGATCAAGGTCGAATTTAACGCGGGAGACGCTGGTTTGCCCGTCGCGCATCAGCGACAGGCGATCCATATCTTTTGCCGCATCGCCGGCATTCGGGTCGGGATCTTCGTCAAAGGCGCGATTGACCCGCACATATTCGCCCCAGGAAAGCAGGCTCTCGGCGCGGAACATGATCAGGAAAGGGCTGTCATTTTTTGGCGTTTCAACCTGCTCAGCCTTGTGTGCCTGCGGTTTCGCCGGGTCGCTGCCGCTGCCTTCCGGCGGTAACTCGCCATCCTGATCGACGACCGGTGTGGCCGCACCGGCAACCGAGGCCATCAGCCAGAGGGGGATTGGTTGTGGCGGCCGTGCTTCGCGGCGCGCCAGGAGCGGCATGCGCTCGGCGCTACCCGGCGCACGCAATGCCTGGCGGAGAAAAATTTCTTGCGCTGCTTCGTCTGCGGTCATCGAATCGGGGGCAATACGCTGTGCGATATGGGCTTCAACCAGGCGTTCGTAGCGCGGACGCAAACCGGGGAAAAGCCGCAGTGTTGCCAGCGTTGCTTGCTGGTTACGCAGGTGCCACGGCAGATCAGGGGATTCGTCGCACGCAGCGAGTGCGGCCAGCCACAGGTAAAGGTCGCGATTCAGTGATTTTTCGGGGAAGGCAGCAATTTCGGTCGGCAGGCGCAGCGTTTCGGCGTCAAGCCTGGCCAGCATGGCTTTTTCGTTGCTACCGGCAATGCGCTGGAGCAAAGTTCGGCGTGCGTTATGCGTTTCGGCCGTCGCCGACGCGACTTTTAAGCCCGAATCCCCACCAAACGCCCGAAACAGAATCCCCGCAGTTTTTTCAACTTCCTTCAGCGTCACGGCAGCATCAGGGAAATGCCCTCCCGCTTTGTCGGTGACAAAGTTGTGCCAGATCTTGCCGACAAATTCTTCCATTTTGATTCCTGTTCAGATGCGCCGAGGGTAAAAGTGCTTTCAACTCGAAAGTGGTCAAAAGCTATCTTCCGCCCGTTTCTTCGTCTGCGGTGCCGCCCAACTGTCGCAACCGGTGCAGCGTTGCGGCGTTGAAGCCAGCTTCGTTCTGCCGGGCGGCTTCGCCACTGACCCATTTCAGGAGTGGCCCTTGCGGGTTGTCTTGCTGGGCGGTGCCGCAGGCCGAGACGCACTGGCCGCATTGGGTGCAAGCAAACATCCAGCGTTTGACGTTGCGCGGTTTCAGGCGCATCGGGCAAACCGCATCGCAGGCGCTGGTTTTGCCGCCAACGCAACTGGCACAGCTGTTGACGCGTTCGCGGTCAAAGCCAACGACCATGGCCTTTTTGTTGCCCATCCAGGCAAAACTTTGCCACATGCCGATGACGCAGGCGTAGCGGCAGAAAAGGTGGCGGGCAAAAAGAAATTCGGCGCTCAGCACTGTGGTTGCGGCGCAAAGAAAGATCACTTCGTATTTATACAGGCTGAAGTTAAGCAGGCCGGCATAGACCTGAAAGGGGGGCATCAGATAAGTCAGGAATACCACTGCCCAGGCAAAGGCAAAGCCGATGGCAAAAGGCACGACGAGAAACCAGTAACGCGCATCGCGGATGGCGGGGGTGCCGTCCGGCTCCCAGGGCGCGGTTCTGTTTTTGTCCCAGACTGAATGCTTGCCGGTGGCGCGCAGCATCAGCTGGTTGATGGTTTCGACAACCGAGAAATGCGGGCAGAGCCAGCCGCAGTAGAGGCGCCCCCATTTCCAGGCGATACCGAGAATCAGGCCGAGCACACCGAGCAGTGGCAGAAAAAGATAAAGCAGGATGTTGCCGGCTGCCTGCATCGGCGAAACACGGCCGGCGATGAAGTCGTCCATGCCGATGTGCCATTCCAGCGTCAGGAAATAGGCGTGACCTTGCGTCAGGTCGTAGCGCAGCAAATCGAAAATCGGCGTAATCGTGAACAGAATAAAGAAACCCATTTGAGTAAACAGGCGGCTTCGTTGCAGGATAGGTTGGCTCATCTGTGATTCTGGCGATGGATGCGCAGGGTTCTCAACAATCCAGCTTTGGCCCGATCAACGGGTAGCGGAAAGGCTTGCCAGCCATCGCTTTGGCCAGGCCGAACATGCCGCAGATCACCAGCGTTGAGTGCACGCATGTGAAGTACATGATGACCAGTACCCAGGTCCATTTCCATTGCAGGCCACCAAGCAGGAGAAAGGCTGCCGTGAAGGTGGTGATCAGGATGCCGCCCCAGAGGCTGACGAAGAGCGTTTGCTTGAGATGATTGCGCGCCAGCAGGGGCGCGCCCTTGTGTTTGCGCCAAAGCCAGAAAATGGCGGCAAAGGCGAGCCCGGGTGCCAGCAGCAGATTGGCCAGATAGAGGGATTCGGCGGCGACGGCAAGCGACTGGCCGGGCTCGGATTGTTCGCCGTCAGTGAGTTGGCTATCCACCTTATCGACCAAAAGTGGCGTTGACGAGTTCGAGCAGCGCTTCGGCAGTTTCGAGGTCATCGGTCAGGCTTTCAACCAGCGTGCCACGGCAGGCTTCAATCGGGTCAAGACCGGATTTGATCAATGTGGCGGCATAAACCAGCAGGCGGGTTGAGGCGACTTCTTCAAGATCACGGTCTTTGAGCGCACGCAGCGATTTGCCAATCGAAACCAGGCGGCGGGCCAGGTCGGCATCAATGCCGGCTTCACCAATCAGGATGGCTTCTTCGCGCGCAGCAGAGGGGAAGTCGAAGCGCAGTGAAACAAAGCGCTGGCGCGTTGATGGCTTCAAACCCTTCATCAGATTCTGATAGCCGGGGTTGTAGGAGACGATCAGCATGAACGCAGGCGGTGCTTCGATCAGCTCGCCGGTGCGGTCAATCGGCAGAACGCGGCGATCATCAGCCAGCGGGTGAAGAACAACGGTGGTGTCCTTGCGCGCTTCAACAACTTCATCAAGGTAACAAATGCCGCCTTCGCGTACGGCGCGGGTCAGCGGGCCGTCCGACCAGTAGGTTGCACCATCGCCGATCAGGTGGCGGCCAACGAGGTCGGCGGCGGTCAGATCGTCGTGGCAGGCAACGGTGTATAACGGCAGACCGAGTTTGGCCGCCATGTGTGAGACGAAGCGTGTTTTGCCGCAGCCGGTGGGGCCTTTGATCAGCAGCGGCAGGCGGTTCTTCCAGGCCTGCTCGAAGACTTCAATCTCGTTGCCTGAAGGGTCGTAAAACGGCAACCCCTTGAGTGTGTGCTGGGCCTCGGTGTTGATTTCGTTCGGTGCGTTCATTTCATTCCTATCCAGTAAGCCAGTACAACCATGCCAAGCACGAAGCTTAGCCAGCCGAGCAGGAGAATTTTCCATAGTGTTGGCGCGTGGCGCAACTCCATGAAATCATAAATTACCAGCCGCCCCTTGATCAGTGCCAGCCCGAGCATCAGAAAAACAGCGTTGCTGCCAGCGCTGCCGGCGGTGCCGCTCTCGCCCAGCCACCAGGTGATGGCGGTTGCGATGAGGAGAATAATCCAGGTGCGGTTAGCCGGGTTTTGCAGGATATTCATATTGATTTCAACGCATTACATAAACGAGCGGGAAAAGAACAATCCAGACCAGATCAACCATGTGCCAGTAAGCCGCGCCACTTTCCAGCGCGTGATGATCATGGCTGCCGTAAGCGCCTTGCCTTGTTTTTACCAGTAGTACAGCAAGAATCACCATGCCCAGAATGACATGCATCATATGGAAGAAAGTCAGCGAGATGTAGAACATGTAAAACGTGTTGGTGGATAGCGAAATGCCGGCGCCGAACTTTGCCGAGTATTCAATGATCTTGACGATCAGGAAACCAAAGCCACAAGCCATGCCGGCCGCCAGCCAGCGCGTGGCGATTCGCGTTGCGTCACGCTTGGCTGCTTGCACCGCCAGTACGACAAACCAGCTGCCGGTGATCAGCAACACCGTATTCAGCGCACCGGCGTTGAGGTCAAGGGTCAGTTGTGATTCATTGAACTGGGCTACATGGCGCGCCCGGGCGAAGGCATAAGCAATAAAGAAAACGGCAAATACCAGCAGTTCGGCGAGGATAAAAAACCAGATCGCAAGATCGCCGGGCAGCCTTGGTGTGAGAAGCGCGCCGGGCGCATGTGCTTCGGTCTTGGCGAGATCAGGAGTAGGTAAGTCGGTTTTTACTGAAGTCATGCTGCCAAGTATACCTGACCAAATCAGTCAAACATTGATATGGGTTAAACGGTGGGCAGGCTGCTTGTCGTCGGTGTTTCTGTAATGACTGGGGAAAACCCGCGAAAACGTATCAAGTACAGGCAAAAAAATGGCGCCAGTCTTGCGACCGGCGCCGAATCTCTAACGAGAAGGGAATGCTGTTGCTACTTAGGCTGCTTTTTCTTCGCCGCCAATAAAGAAGCTGGCGACGTAGGTGATCAGGCCGATCAGGAACATCACGCCTGCACCTTCACGCATCCAGTAGAACATGGCGATCTGATCCTGCACCACCATGAACGGCGTTGGGGTGTCGGATACGCGCTGCAGCCAGACTTGCAGGATACCTGCGGCAGTGAGGAACAGTGTGATGAAGACCATCGCGACGGTCATCAGCCAGAACGACCACATTTCAACCACTTGCGATTTCTCGCTGTTGGCAGCACGGCCATTGATCAGCGGCATTGCGTACGAGATCATGGTCAGGTTAACCATGACGTATGCGCCGTAGAAGGCCATGTGACCGTGAGCAGCGGTGATCTGCGTGCCGTGGGTGTAGTAGTTGACCGGAGCCAG
>CAJBIL010000310.1 GCA_903953145.1 uncultured beta proteobacterium | reverse complement strand
AGGCTTTTTCGCAGGCCAATGTGGTGATCGGCTCAATCGAGGCCAGCCTGCGCCGCATCGCCCACTATGACTACTGGTCAGACAAGGTGCGCCGTTCGGTGCTGCCGGACTCGAAAGCCGACATGCTGATTTTCGGCAGCGCCGAGCGCGCCATCGTGGCGCTGGCGCATCGACTGGCTGCCGGAGAAAAAATTTCGGAGATCCGCGATTTGCGTGGCACGTCTTTCATGGTGCCGCGTTCGTGGTTGCCCGGCAGTGACTGGTCGGAGATTGATTCGACCGAGGTTGATACCCCGGGCCCGCTGGTGCGGCATGCTGACCCGTATGCGATGGCGCCGGAAAAAGGCAAGGAAGCGGCCTGTGCCTCAAATACGCAGGTGGTCGATACCGCAGCGACATCAATCGCACCCACACCTACCACGCGCACGCAGGTCATCCAGTTTCAGACCCACAAACGGATGCCAAAACTTGATCGCGCCCGGACTGCGGTGCGTCTGCCATCCTATGAGCAGGTGGTTGCCGATCCGGTGCTTTACGCCCATGCCTCGCGCACTTTTCACATCGAATCCAACCCCGGCAATGCGCGGGCGCTGATCCAGGCGCATGGCGAACGGGATGTCTGGCTCAATCCGCCGCCGATCCCGCTCTCCACGCCGGAGATGGATGGTGTTTTTGCTTCGCCGTTCCAGCGCAAGCCGCATCCGGCTTATGGCGACGCTAAAATTCCCGCCTTCGACATGATCCGGTTTTCGATCAACATCATGCGCGGCTGCTTTGGCGGTTGTACCTTCTGTTCGATTACCGAGCATGAAGGGCGCATCATCCAGAGTCGCTCGGAGGAATCGATCATCCACGAAATCGAGGAAATCCGCGACAAAACGCCCGGTTTTACCGGCGTAATTTCCGATCTCGGCGGGCCAACGGCCAACATGTACCGTCTGGCCTGCAAAGATCCGAAGATTGAATCCTCATGCCGGCGTCTATCCTGTGTCTTCCCCGGTATTTGCGAAAACCTCAATACGGATCACGCGCCGCTCGTCCAGCTTTACCGCAAGGCGAGGGCGGTGAAGGGCGTCAAGAAGGTGCTGGTTAGCTCCGGCCTGCGCTACGACCTCGCGGTACGCAACCCCGAGTACGTCAAGGAACTTGTCACGCACCATGTGGGCGGCTACCTGAAGATTGCGCCCGAGCACACCGAAGAAGGCCCGCTCTCGCACATGATGAAGCCGGCGATTGGCAGCTACGACAAGTTCAAAACGATGTTCGAGAAGTTTTCAAAAGAAGCCGGCAAGGAGCAATACCTGATTCCGTATTTCATTGCTGCGCATCCGGGAACGACGGATCTGGATATGCTTAATCTGGCGCTCTGGCTGAAGGCCAATAACTTCCGTCTGGATCAGGTACAAACCTTTTTGCCGACGCCGATGGCGATTGCCACGGCGATGTATCACACGCAAAAAAATCCGCTGAAAAAAGTCACCCGCGATTCCGAGAAGGTCGAAACCGTGCGTGCCACGCGCATGCGCAAGCTGCACAAGGCTTTCCTGCGTTATCACGATGCTGAAAACTGGCCGTTGCTACGCGATGCGCTGCGCGACATGGGGCGCGCCGACCTGATTGGGAACGGCAAGAAGCACCTGATCCCTAGCTTCCAGCCTGCCGGAACAGGCTTGCGCGGCGAGGCCGGGCGCTACCCGGGTTATCCAAAACCGGCAAGCGGACGGCCAGCGGCAAGGCCAACGCCGCTCTCCAAGTTTGCTAAACCGCTCAAAAAACGTTGATGGTGCACCTGATGATGGCTTCAAATATGCTGAAAATCCTCTTTTTACTGGCCAGTTTTTTCCTCACCTACGCCAGCGCATTCGCCGCCGGCAATATCAAGATCGCCATTGATGCTGAATTCGGCATTCCGTTGAGCACCTCGGCGCAGGCTATACGCAACGGTGCGCAAGTGGCGGTCAATGAGATCAATGCGGCGGGCGGTGTGCTCGGGCGCCGGCTTGAAGTTATTGAGCGGGATAACCGGGCGGTACCGGCCCGCTCATTGAATAACCTGCGGGAACTGGCCGCAGACCCCGATGTGGTGGCGGTTATGTGTGGCAAGTATAGCCCCGTGGTGGTTGAGGTGCTGCCCGAAATTCATCGCCTCAAAATGCTGATGCTTGATCCCTGGGCGGCTGCTGATTCAATCACCGACAACGATTATTCGCCGAACTATGTTTTCCGCCTGTCCCTGCGCGATTCCTGGGCTTTGCAGGTCATGATGCGCCATGCGCTTAAAGGCGGCGCGCGCAAGGTTGGCCTGGTGCTACCGAACACGGAGTGGGGGCGCAGCAGCCTGAAAGCGGCTGAGACGACAGCGGCCCGGGACACCCATCAGGAAATTGTCGATATCCAGTGGTATCACTGGGGCGATCAAAACATGATTGAGCATCATCATGCATTGCGCAAGGCCGGGGCAGAGGCGTTAATCTTTGTTGCGAACGACCGTGAGGGCGTTATTCTGGTCAATGACATGGCTAGATTGCCCAAAGAGCAGCGCTTGCCCATCGTGGCGCATTGGGGGATTAGTGGCGGGCAGTTCTTCGAGCAAAGTAGTATTGCCCTGAAGTCT
>CAJBIL010000309.1 GCA_903953145.1 uncultured beta proteobacterium | reverse complement strand
TTCCACCCACGCCATTGCGTAGGAGGCGAGGTAGCCGACCAGGCCGCGCACGGCAAAAATGCCGACAATCATCAGCGGTACAAGCAGTGGCGACGCCATTCCCTGACCCGAAAAGCCGTTGTCCAGCAGCGGTTTGAGGAGCGCCGGGAACATCGGTTCGGTGGCTGCAGCGAGCGCAGTTGCCACCAGTCCGGCGACCAGCACGCGCCAGTAAGGGCGGACGTAAGTCAGCAAACGGAAATAAAGTTGCCGGCTGGAAGGCTGCGGATTTGAAGGGACGCTTGAAGTCGCAGCAGAAGAAATTTGAGGCATGGGGCGCATTATAAACCAGCGCCAGCAGCTGATTCCGGCGTGCATTCCGGCGTACCCCCCGACAACTCACGATAGAGCGCCATCAAACGTGCAGACATGGCCTCGATCGGCAGCGTTTCGGCGGCGGCGCGGGCGGCGGCGCGCATCGTGGGGGCATCGTTGGCGAGTTTGTCGAGCGCTGTACTGATGGCCGCTTCGTCAAGCGCATCGGTGATGAAGCCGCTAATCCCTGCTTCAACCAGTTCGGCGACGCCGCAGGTACGGCTGCTCAACACCGGCAGGCCGCAGGCCAGCGCCTCAAGTGCGGCATTGGGGAAGGGGTCGTAGAGCGTGGGTAACGCAAAGGCGTCGGCAGCCCCGTAAAAAGGCCGTACATCCTGCTGTGCTCCTGCGAAATGGGTGCGTTGCGCGATGCCGAGGCGGCTCGCTTGCGCTTGCGCCGCCTTCATTTTCCGATCGCTGCCGACGATGATCAGATGGGCGTCGTGCCGTTGCATCGCGGCGAATGCGCGCAGCAACTGCGGCAGCCCCTTGCGTTCAAAGCCGTTGCCGACGAACAGGATGACCGGCGCGCCCTGAGCGATAGAGAAGCGTTCGCGCACGGCAGATCGGTGCTCAGCGGCCAATTCCGGATTGAAGCGTTGCAGATCAATGCCGTTATAAATCACCCGTAACTTTGCAGCTGCGACGCCGTAGTAACGCACGATTTCATCGCGCACCATGCGCGAGTTGCAGATGATCGCACGCAGCGCCGGATGCGCGAACATTTCGCGCTCGGCCTTCAGGATGTAGCGGTGATACGGATTGATCGCCAAACCAAAACGGCCAAGCGGCCCGCGCACACGGCGCAGATGGTCAAGCCACGCCGCATGCACGCCGTCACCGGCGCGAAAAATCATGCAGCCGGGAATGCGTTCGTGTGACTGGGTAATGTCGTAATCGCCACTGGCCATCGCTGCCTGCGCGCAGCGGGCGAAGCTTCGGTCGCGCGCGACGCGTCCGCTGTGCAGTCCACTCGCTGGCGGGTTGCAGATCAACTGCTGGTAGCCGTCGCGGATTTCGGCGCCTTCCCAATTGCGGGTGATCAGCGTTACCTCGGCGCCCTCTTGCACCAATGCGCCAAGGGCGCGCTCGACAAAGCGTTCCGCGCCGCCAAAGGGGTTGTAGCGCTGGCGAACAACGGCAATTTTCATAACGCAGCGTTTTCGGGCTGTGGAACAGGGCATTGGCTGGAGAGTGGCGTATTCATTGGCTTTCCGGCCAGTGATGGTGCTAGATCGCCATTTGGTGAGCCTTCCAGAGGAGGTGCTGTAAATATTGCTGCGCGTTGCCTCATTCGGCCAGCAACTCCTGTACGGCAATGTGCACGCGCTCAACGGGTAATGAGGCCAGGCAATCGCTGACTTTGCCGCCACCGCAACCGTCGATGCCGCAAGGGCGGCAGGGATGTTGCTGGCTGGTGATGAGGCGTTGCGTGACGCCCCACGGGCCCCATTCCTTGTCGCCGGAGGGGCCGAAGAGGGCGACGCAGGGTGTGCCGACGGCGGCGGCGATGTGCATGGGGGCAGAGTCGACGCCGATGAAAAGTTTTGCGCGAGCGGTGAGAGCGGCGAGTTCCTTGAGTGAGAGTTGCCCGCTGAGGGCGATGGCCGGTTGCCGCAAACGCGCCTGAATGGCCTCGATCATCGCGGTTTCTGCGGCGTCGGGCGCGGCTGTCAGCACAACGCGATGCCCTTCGGCGTGCAGCCGGTCAATCAGCGCAGCCATTTTTTCGCTCGGCCAGCATTTGAAATGCCAGCGTGAGGCGGGGTGAATGTGAATGAACTTTTGCCCGGGATGTTGACCATCTTGCCCGTTTAGCCCGTGCTGATCGAGCAGCGCAGCAACGCGTGCTTCAGCCGCCGCACCGGGGATCAGCGTCAAAGTACGTTCGTTTGCCTCGGGATAAATGCCGATTCTGCGCAGCGCGTCCAGATTGCGTTCGACAGTATGACGTAGCGCGTTGCGCGGCGCGGTGACGAAATGGGTGAAGGCGTTTTGCCAGAAATTGCCGCGTTGTTTCATCGCCGGCGCCACCGCCCAGCGCGCGCCAGTCAAGCGGGCGAGCCAGGCGCCGCGCGGGTGTTCGGTCAGGTGGATGATCAGGTCGTACTGCCGGCTGCGCAGGGTTTGCAGGAGCCGCCATTCGGCGCGGGCTTGGGCCAGCAGGCCGAGCTTTTTCCAAAGGCGGTCGATGCGATGTAGCGTGCTGATCGCCGGGTGCAGCGACAGCATTTCTGCCGTATCGGCATAGACCAGCGCGTCGATCTCGGTATGCGGCGCGTGCGCCTTCAGTACCGATAAAACGGGGGAACTGAGCAGCACGTCGCCGTGGTGCCGGAGTTTGATAACCAGCGCACGGCGTACTTCGCCAAGCGGAACAGGATCTTTGACCATGCCGGCATTTTACCTGTTCATGTAGCGCAGCGTGGCGTTGCCGTCACTGAGCTCAAGCAGGGTGACATGGCCGAACTCGAACTTGAGCTGGCTCCACTCGCCAACCGGCAGCTTGAGCCAGTGGCCGAGCAGCGCACGCATCACGCCACTGTGGGTGACCAGCGCTACTGCCGTGCCCTTGAGCGCGCTGACGCAGGCAACAGCACGGGTTTGCAGCGCGCCGGCTGATTCGCCGCCAGGTGGGGTGAAATTAAGCACGTCGGCCGCCCAGGCATCGAGCAGTACGCGATCAATCTCTGCCCAGCGCCGTCCTTCCCATTCGCCGAAGTCGATTTCCATCAGGCGCGCATCCGCCAAGGGCTGTGGATGAAGCGCTGCGGCAAGGCATTGCGCGCGCCGCAAGGGGCTGGTGATCAGCGGAATATCGGTGGGAAGCAGGGCGCGCAGGCGATTGGCCACCGGTACCGGGTCTTCCGCATCAACATCAAGCTGGCCGTAGCAAATGCCGGCTTCAACGCACGGACGCGGATGGCGGATCAGGAATATTTGCACAACAAGCCGCAGTAAAACGCCACCTCGGAAAGCTGCTGCGTGGCGCCGAGGCAATCGCCGGTATAGCCGCCGATGTTGCGCTTGAACATGCGCGCCAGAAAAAGGGTGGCGAGCGCCGCAAAAATGCAGCCAAGCAAAACGGGTAGCAGCGGCAACAGGCGTAGCGCAAACAGCGTCGTAAAGCCCGCCAGCGCGAGTTCACCCCAGCCGATGCGGGTTGCCAGTGGCTTCGATTTCCCTTCGTCGCGCACATAGTCGAGGCCGCGCAGCAGCGTCGTCGAGCAGAAGCGGGAGAATGTATGGCCGGCGATCAATGCAGCCGGCAGCATCACCGGATCAAGTTCAATCAGCGCACAGAATTTGCTGAGCAGCAGGATCACCAGCGCGACCGCGCCAAAGCTGCCAATCCGCGAGTCCTTCATGATTTCCAGAATCCGGGATTTTTCCCAGCCGCCACCAATACCATCCACCATGTCGCTCCAGCCGTCCTCGTGAAAAGCGCCAGTGATGTAGATCGTCGTCGCCATCGAAGCGAGCACGGCCAGCGTTTTCGGCAGGAACAACGAAACCAGCCCGAACACCAGCGCCGCAATCATGCCCACCACCAGGCCAACCGCCGGAAAGTAGCGCGACGCACGATCGAGCGCATCGCTGCTATGGCCGACCCAGGCAGGCACGGGCAGGCGCGTAAAGAAGCGTATCGCGCCGAAGAAGTATTCGGCTTCGCGGCGTAGCGGGTTTTTCTCTGGTTTGTCAGATTTCATATTGGTCTAATGCAATGTGTGTGGCGCTCCCAAGCAGCGCCGAAGGCGTCACTATTTTTTTGTCACCTTGAGCGGTGCAGCACCAGCGGGCGGCAGAAAGCTCTCACCGGTCACCACCGACTTGCCGGTCTTTGCTTCCAGTGCGTTGCGCGCCTGTTTGGCGATAGCGCCGCCTTTGCCTGCGGCCTCGCTATTTTCGGCCATGCCGGTCGCCTCATCGGCTTCCGCAATCTGCCGCGCCGACAACTCCGCCAGCGCCGTGAAAATCAGTTCTGCCTCGCTCATGTGATCGCGCAGATTGTGGTCTTTTAGCCCTTTCATCGTTTTGTGCGCCTTGACGCTGACGCCCGACCATTCCTGATGAATGATGTTGGTCAGGATGGCGAATTCCTCACCTTGCTTGATGTCGTGGTTTGCCCAGTAGTCGGTCAGCTTGTTGCGCGTTTCCTGTCCGGTCATGCGCTGCTGAATCCACTTCTCGCTGCGCCCGTGCTTTTGCCACGTCTCGCGGGCCCGGTCGAGCGAGCGGCCGGGGTCGGCGATTTCCTGCATGCGCTCGTAGCCCACTTTCGCCAGCCACAGCTTGATCGGCTCGGCTTTCGGGCTGGGAACAGACTGCACCAGGCGCAGCAGGGTTTCGGCGGTAGCCACGTCGGAAAGACGTTGCTTTCCATCCTCGGCAGTCATTTTCAACTGGTGACAGTTTGTCACCAGTTGACTGCCCTCCTTGCCCAGCCGCTCTTTCAGCTTGTTCCAGTATTTACGCGCCGTCTGATAATCGGGCTGCTGGGTTAGTACCTGAACAATATCAACCACCGAGAACCACCAGGTCTCGGTTTCCTCGTCATAGATGCGGCGAATGGCTTGGGACTCGAAAAAGGCGGGCTGGGCTGACATGGCGGGATTCCTATCGCAGATTGCTGAAGGCTTGATGCAGGAGGAACTGTTCGATTGTCGCCATCAACAAAACCTAATCAAGAAATTTTCAGCTACTTTATAAATATAACCAATTGAAAATAAAGGGTTTGAATTTTTAGCAGTTCATTCAGAGCCTATTTAATCAAAACCCGATCAAGAAACTAACTCACGCCCAATGAGGCACATAACCGGCGCGTGGATGATCTGAGTCAGCAACACGAATCAAGCCAGCGCTCAAAGTCTTATTGATCACCCCGGTGGCTTGGGAGGCATTTTTCGGATCAATGCCCAAGCGAGCGCAAAGTGTTGCGTTTTTCATCTTGTCGCCGCTGAGAAACTTCAGTACAGCATGAAAATAGCAGGCACGTACCCGCTCGTCCGGTGTCATTTCGGCAAAGCTGCGTGGACTGTAAAGAACGATTTGCGTCGAGTTATTCTCGGCTCTGAACAGCGGCGGCGGGAGTTGGAAAACTTCCACCAGGGCAATCACCTTGTCCAGACCGCTACCCTGCTCTTCGCACATCCCCATCCGGCGCATCAGCGAGGCCAATGCTTCATTACGTGATCGCGGCGGCAAATCGATCATGCGATCTGGTTTTACCAGCGAACAACCCGGATTGGTGATTTCGATCCGGTCACTGAACAACTCGATTTGCGGCCCGGCACCGGTGACGGTCATGTCCTGATGGATCAGGGCATTGGCCACTAACTCGCGGATCGCCAACTCAGGGAATAGGGGATGCGCCTCACGCAG
The DNA here is from genome assembly GCA_903953145.1 of uncultured beta proteobacterium. GTDB lineage: Bacteria > Pseudomonadota > Gammaproteobacteria > Burkholderiales > Rhodocyclaceae > CAJBIL01. Next base: position 3,318 of record CAJBIL010000309.1, on the reverse strand, counting down.
CGCCGCCCCGATATGCTCGTTCTTTGGCAACAGGTCATTCAAGTAGCTGACCAGCCCCTCGAACCCGGCAGCATAGCCTTTTTGGCCATCGTATCGATGGGTGACAGCTGCCGCCCGGTTGATACCGCCGTAGGCCACAAAGCGCACGCCTTTCCTGGAAAGGCTCGTCTCGAAATCCCCGAGTCGGGCGGCAAACAGGATTGCTCCCAGGTTGGTGATATTCCACCGCTCACCCACATCACGAACGATCAGTCGATCCGCCTCCATCCGATCAAAGATACCGGCACGGTTATCAGGCAAGGGCTGTTTGGTCAGGCGAAAATATTGGCTGTAATCAAGCAAGGCCAGAACATCATCCCCCTTTGCGTATTGTCGGGCGATCCCTTGCTCCCAGCGGTAAGGCTGCATGCGCTCAATCAACTGCTGGTAGCGCTGTGGGTAGTCAGTCAGTTTCGGGGTTGCGCTGCCAATACGTATATAGGCGATGTTATTGAACGCGACTGGTGCTCCTGTTGCTGCTGGAATCTCCAGCAGCAACACCCGGCCTTGGGAATGGTTTACGACGCGAAAACTGAAAGCAATGCTCGGCTGCAAACTGTTGGCCAGCCATAACTGCAAGACCTGCCCGTGTGCCTTCTGGGCATCGGGGTTAAAGGTCGTGCCAATTACTGCGTGGCTGCCATCCTCGATGCCCCAAAGCATGTAGGCACAATCCCGCCCCTCGATGCGGGCGGAGTTGGACAAAGCCGAGCAGCGTTTGCCGATAACATCCGGGTCGGTATTGTTGCCCTTGAATTCCAGCCACGTAGTTTCTGCGGGCAGGGCGCACAGTTCATCAATCAGGGCAATATCGCGGACTTCGTTCATGATTTTTTTGTCACCTTAGTCGGCGTCGCGCCAACTGGCGGCGGCCTTTCAAGACCTTCCAGTATTTTCTTGCCCCCTGACAATCGGGCTGCTGGGTAAGCACTTGAATAATGCCAATGACCGAAAACGACCAGGTCTCGGTTTCTTCGTCATAGACGCGACGGATGGCTTGGGACTCGAAAAAGGCGGGCTGGGCTGACATGGGCAGGCTTCTTATAACGGGCAGATGGACTCGAAGTGATGGGGTTCGGCTTCGTGGTGGAATGATGGTTTCCCAACTTCTTTGTCGTAGCGCAGAACGCATTCGCCACGCACACAAGACAAAAATGAAAGGTTCAACGTAGAGCTAACCGGCGTCTGGTTGAGTGATGGGTTCGGACCCCATCCTCACTCGCTACGGGAATGACGTGCTACGTACTGGCGAAGAACGCCATCCATTCTTGATTGCCAGCCTTCGCCGGTGGATTTGAAATACTCCACGACCTCTTGGCTGTAGCGCACTGACACGAGTAATTTCTTGTGTTCGGACTTCGGTCGGCCACGCAACGCTTGGATTGGAACCATGGACTTTAGCTGCTTTGGCGTAAGTGGTTTTGCGTCAGGATCACTTCGGGCGGCCACCGTGATGGCTTTGTCCTCTTCTGCGGTCGGCATAAGGATAGTGGGACGTTTAGAGATTTTCGACATAGTGTTTTACCTCGCGACGATTGGCGCGGCGCAGACTGATGACTCTTCGCGCTTCACCACGATCTACAAACGCCAACGTAGTACAGGATTTCGGTTTTCGGAGCGAGCGCGATCATTCGCGTCTCGCCGTATTCGAACCGGTCATCAATCCACACCAGCGCAGCTTCCCAGTCGAGATCCCCTGCCACGGACAGAGATACGCCGTGCTTCGTTTGGTTTGCCACGTCCTTGGCTGGATCGAACTCGATATGCATTTTTTACTGTAGCTACAATAAATGAGACAGTCAACGGATTGTGCGAAGCAACTTCATGGTGTCTAACGTAGAAGTGAGCGGCATGCGCGGCTTTTCGTGCAGGTCCGCTCTTTGTCCATCGGCAGCTTGTTGCCGAACTCGACCTCTCCGTGATGAACAAAGACAAAATTCACCCTCCACATTACTACGCCTTCTCGCTCACCCCCGCCGACTCAAAGCTTGCCATTTCATTCAGAAAAGCTGCCGCCGCCCTTACCAGCGGCCACGCCAGCGCCGCGCCGGTGCCTTCGCCGAGGCGCAGGCCGAGGTCAATCAGGGTTTCGGCCTTGAGGTCGTTCAATTGTGCGAGGTGGCCGGGTTCTGCGGAGCGGTGGCAGAAGACGCAGTAGTCACGAATCTGCGGTGCGATGCGGGCAGCGACGAGCAGCGCAGAGGTGACGATGAAGCCGTCGATCAGCAGCAGCGTGCCTTTTTCAGCCGCGCCGAGCATGGCGCCGGCCATCATGGCGATTTCGAAGCCGCCGAATTCGGCAAGCACGGCCAGCGCGTTGGCGTCGGTCGGTAGTGCGGCGCGCTTGACGGCTTGCGCGAGCAGGTCGCGCTTGCGCGCCAGACCGGCGTCGTCAAGGCCGGTGCCGCGGCCGATGCAGTCGGCGAGCGGGGTGTGGGTCAGATAGTGCGTGATCAGTGAGGCGGCGGCGGTGTTGCCGATGCCCATTTCGCCGAAGCCGAGTACCTTGCAGCCCTGACCGGCAAGCTGGCGGCCGATCTCGGCGCCTTTGGCCAGCGCGGCGTCGCGCTCGGCGGCGCTCATGGCCGGCTCGGCCAGATAGTTGCGCGTGCCGGGGGCGATCTTGGCGTCGATCAAGGTATCGCGCTTGCCGAAATCATGCGCCACACCAGCGTCGATGATTTTCAGCTGCATGCCGTTCTGGCGCGCAAAAACGTTGATTGCCGCGCCGCCGGCGAGGAAGTTCTCGACCATTTGCCAGGTCACGTCCTGCGGGAAGGCCGAGACGCCGGCCTTGGCTGCGCCGTGGTCGCCGGCAAATACCAGCAGATGCGGCTGATCGAGACTTGGGGTGAGGGTTTTTTGAATCTGACCAATTTGCAGCGCCAGTTGTTCAAGCTGGCCGAGCGCGCCGAGCGGCTTGGTCTTGCTGTTGATTTTGGCTTGCAGTGCCGGGGCGAGGGCGGTATCGAGCGCGGGGATGGAAAAATGCATGATGATTGGTCGTCGGGAAAAGCGCAGATTATACGCCGCAGCCAATACACGAATACGGCGTGCTAATCTTTGATCCATGAGAGTACTGATCAGTGGCGGCGCCCGTTCGGGCAAGAGTGTCTTGGCCGAGCTACGGGCTGCGGAAAGCGGTTTGCTCGTGGTTTATGTGGCGACCGCGCAGGCGCTCGACGGCGAAATGTCGCAGCGCATCGCGCACCACCGTGCGCGGCGGCCGGCGCAGTGGGGTCTGGTCGAGTCGCCGCTCGAACTGGCCGCTACCCTGCG
>CAJBIL010000308.1 GCA_903953145.1 uncultured beta proteobacterium | reverse complement strand
TCGAAGTCGCCGATCTCGGCGTCAATCGGCTGCGTCAGGTTGATCTGGTAGAAACTGGTGCGTTTGCGTAGCTCAGGGACGATCAAAAAAGTGCCGGCGTGCGAACGAACGCCCTTCAGACAGTATTTCTGCATGTAAGCCGGCGGGATGCCTTCGGTGCGCGCCAGCGAATAATGGCCGGTAGCCGCCTTGGCCAGCACCTGCGTGCTGATATCCGAGCCGACGATTTCCCACGGCGTGTTCGGCAGGTTATCCGCCAGCACCATGGCCAGCGTGTAGATTTCCTCGCCGCTCGAACTGGCGGCGCTCCAGACGCGGAAGGTGGCCGGGCTTTTGCGCTTGCGGATGATCTCATCGCGCAGGAAATCGAAGTGCTTCGGCTCGCGGAAAAAGTAGGTTTCGTTGGTTGTCAGCAGATCGACCATCGTCTGTAACTCTTCCGGGTGGTCGCCAGTGGCCAGCATGCGGTAATACTGCGTGAAAGTGCCCAGTTCATAGACCTTCAGGCGGCGCGTCAGCCGGCCGACGAGCAGGATTTTCTTGGCGTCGCTCAGGCTGATCCCGGCAATCTTGTAGATCAGGCGCTGGAACAGCGCAAATTCCTGATCGCTAATCGTGGCTTCGATCATCAGAACAACTCGACTTTATTTTCGATGGGTTTCTGTTTCTGGATCAGCGTTTCAGCGTAGGCACGCTCTTCACGGGCGATCACATCGGCGGTCGCCATATTGGTCACCATGCGCCGGCAGAAAGCATCGCCGGTGGTCGGCAGAAACAGCACCTTGCGTGACCACGGGCCCAGAAAATCAGACGATTGCAGCGGGATTCCCTCGCGCCCCAGCCACTCTTTGGCAAACTCGGCATTGCGCACGCCAATATTCTGCGAGCCGCCGGCGGTGTCAATAATCGTGCCGCCACCAAAGGCTTTCGCTTGCAGGCGTATTTTTTTAGCCCCTTTCATGAGCAGCGCATTAAGCAGCGACTCCATGGCGAAAGCGCCGGAGAGCAGCGTATCAACATCATCGTTGTTGCTGCGCCGGATGTTCGGCAGCATGAAATGATTGAGGCCGCCAACGTGCGAATACGGGTCAAACAGGCAAACGGCCACACAGGAGCCAAGCAGCGTTGCCAGCGGGCGCTCCGGTTCAATCGCCCACGCACCGGGGTGGATCGTGCGCGCCAGGCGCTCGATTTCTTTAGAGGGAAGTTTGCTGTAATCCATGGCTAGGCTGTGCCGTTGGGCTGGCTGTCTTGATCAAGGTGAAAAAACGTCATCGTCTGCTGCAACTGTTCGGCTTGCGAACCCAGTTCGGCAGCCGTGGCAGCCAGTTCTTCGGAGGCGGAGGCGTTCTGCTGCGTAGCCTGATTGAGTTGGCTCATGGCACCGTTGATCTGGCCGACACCGGCGGATTGCTTTTGCGAGGCGGCGGCGATTTCCTGCACCAGTTCAGATGTCTGGCGGATGGCGGGAACCACTTCGGTGAGCAGCGTCCCGGCACGTTCGGCCTGCTTGACGGAGGACGAGGCCAGGTTGCCGATTTCCTGCGCGGCCACCTGCGAGCGCTCGGCCAGCTTGCGAACTTCGGCGGCGACCACGGCAAAGCCCTTGCCATGCTCGCCGGCACGCGCGGCCTCAATCGCCGCGTTCAAGGCCAGCAGGTTGGTCTGGTAAGCGATGTCGTCGATGATGCCGATTTTGCTGGCGATGCTCTTCATGTCATCGACCGTCTTATTGACCGCTGCGCCGCCCTCGGCGGCTTCTGTCGCGGCCTGCGCGGCCATGCCATCGGTGACACGGGCGTTTTCGGTGTTCTGCGTGATCGAAGTAGTCATCTGCTCGATAGAGGAGGTGGTGGCTTCGACCGAAGCCGCCTGCTCGCTCGACGATTGCGACAGCGACTGTGCCGTTGCCGATACCTGGCCGGCGACGTTGGTCAGGTTATCGGCGGCGGCCGACACCTTGCCGATAATCCCGGTCAGGTTGTTGATCATGGCCTGCATGGCAAACAGCAGGCTGTTGCCATCCTTGGGCTGCAACTGGATATGTACCGACAGATCGCCCTCGGCAATGCGATGCGTAATATCCACTGCGTAAGCCGGCTCGCCACCGAGTACGCGCAGTACGTAGCGGCGAACGACGAAGGCGAATCCGGCAATCAGCGGCAGCGAAAGCAGGATCGCGATCACAATGCTTTTCAGGAGGAAAGCGTCGGCGGCGGCATCCACCTTGTCCAGCGAGATTTTCATGCTCACCAGCCCGAGCGTCGTGCCGACCTCGACGACATGGCAGCCGGTGCAATCCTTGCCGAGGTAATTTTTCGATGCCAGTGTTGGCTTGATCACCCGCAGATAACGGCCATGCGCGGCATCCTGCTCAACGCGCAACAGTTCCTTGCCGCTGGCCATAGCCGCTTTTTCCGCCTCATCCAGCACCGGTAGCGGATGGCCGCCATCGCCAAACTGCTCGACGACTGCCGCACTGCGAATCACCCGCAAATCCTTGATCACCGAGAGTTCCTTGATCTGATCAAGGAAAACGTCGCGCTGTCCGGCAGTGCCGGTAATCATCATCCCGGTCAGCCCGGCCATCGTCATCTCATGGATGCTCTGGGCAAAGTCGCCGGCCTGCGCGATGCTGGTTTCGTGGTTGGCCTTGTTTCCCCAGCCCAGCATCCCGCCGAGCGCCAGCGCCAGCATCAGCCAGACGGCGATGGTCAGACGAAGCCAGGTCGGTGTGGCTGAGAAGTTCATGGGTTTGCTCCGTTGTTCGCTGAGTTTTGTTTCATGACGCAAGCTGCGCTAAAAGTTTGATATTGCCCAGATGTGCGGCCTTGTCGAAATAGCGGCGGTCGGCGGTAATGAAATGCGCTCCCAATTCAAGTGCAAGCGCATGGTAGAGCGTGTCAAACAAGTGGTGATCAAGCTTCTGCGCCAGATCAATGGCGCGGCGATAAACAACAGGTGTATCGATAATGCTTACACCTTCAAGCAAGCACAGATCGTCGAGGCAGGCGCTTGATGTAGCCGGCACACGTCGTACCAGTACGCTTGCGATTTCAGCTTTCCAGTGCGCTGGCTGAGCGAAAGTCGTTTCGTCTGCATCCAGTTGGCGTAGGAGATCGAGTGCTTCGTAGCTGTTGTTTTCATCGCTGGCATCGGGCAAAAACCATTTGACTGCTACGCTGGCGTCGATCACGAGCCGTTTCATTTTGTTGGAATGCCTGCGTCTGTATCCGGTGCTAAATCCGTTGCTACATCCACACTCGTACGGATTTGATCGCGGATATTCAGAATTTCCTGCATCGTTACGTCAGGTGCCGTGTCTCTGCGCATGAGAATCCGCTGGATTGCGTTGCTGCTTTGTTGCTTGCGCTCGGCGTGCGCCACTGCTTCTTCAAGCAACTGGGTAACGATAGCGCTCTTGTTCTTGTTGGCGAACGTCTGGTTGAAGCGGTTTTTGACATCATCGGGGATGCTGAAATTCATGGTACCCATGTTGTGCTCCAGTTGTTGAAAATTTCAACAACTATCTTAGCTGTCAAAAAAGAAGAACACAAGCATTGCTAACCATTGCT
>CAJBIL010000307.1 GCA_903953145.1 uncultured beta proteobacterium | reverse complement strand
CGACGCGCTTCTTCCATGGCCTTCTGAACAGCCACAGGAACTTCACGCGACTTGCCCTTACCCATGCCAACACGCCCATCACCATCGCCAACGACAGTAAGTGCTGCGAAACCGAGAATACGACCACCCTTCACAACCTTCGTGACGCGGTTGATCGAGATCATTTTTTCCCGCATGCCATCATCAGGCTTTTCAGCTTGTTGCGGTTTTCTACCTTGAGGTTTAGCCATTAGTTACTCCAATCCTTTTGCGCAGCGGCGATCAGAACTTGAGGCCGGCTTCACGCGCGGCTTCAGCCAGCGCTTTAACGCGCCCGTGATACTGGAAGCCGCCGCGATCAAATGCGACCTGCTCGATACCTGCCTTTTGAGCACGCTCTGCGATTAGCTTACCAATCACAGTCGCTGCGCCGACATTACTGCCGCTGGTCAATTCTTTACGCACTTCCGGCTCTAAAGATGATGCAGCAGCAAGCACCTTCGACCCGCAGGACGAAATAACTTGAGCATAAATGTGGCTGTTAGTGCGATGCACTGACAAACGCACCGACTTCAGTTCGGCAATTTTGGCCCGGGTTTTACGGGCTCTGCGCAACCGCGCCTGGTTCTTGGCAATCATTTATGCACCCTTACTTCTTCTTTGTTTCCTTGAGGACAATAACTTCATCGGAATAACGCACACCTTTGCCCTTATAGGGCTCAGGCTTGCGATAGGCGCGAACTTCAGCCGCTACCTGACCGACTTGTTGTTTATCCACGCCCTTGATTACGATCTCTGTCTGAGTTGGAGTTGCGACACTCACACCGGCAGGCATCTTGTGGGCAACAGGGTGTGAGAAACCCAGCGTTAAATTGAGGGTGTCACCTTGAGCTTGTGCGCGATATCCAACACCAACCAAGTTCAACTTACGCTCAAAACCCTTACTAACCCCAGTGACCATGTTGGCAACAATCGCCCGCACAGTACCTGAAAGCGCACCACAATTAGCGACACCTTCAACAGGTTTGCACAATAAAATATTACCCTCCTGCTCAACCGTGACGGCAGGATTAGCGATAAAACTGATCGCACCCAGCGGCCCTTTGACGGAGATACTCTCTGCCGACAGAGTTACTTCAACACCCTGTGGCAGCACAATTGGATTCTTTGCAACGCGAGACATAGCTACCCTTTACGCGACGATGCAGAGCACTTCGCCACCAACATTACTGGCGCGTGCTTTGCGGTCGGTCATAACGCCCTTAGGTGTTGATACAATCGCAACCCCCAGTCCGTTCATGACGCGCGGAATATCTTCGGCACCCTTGTAAATACGCAGACCAGGCTTAGAGACACGATCAATGCGCTCAATAACCGGGCGGCCAGCGTAATATTTCAGGCCAATTTCGAGGGTCGGCTTGCCATCGTTTTCACGAACGGCAAAATCTTCAACATAACCCTCATCTTTTAACACCTTGGCAATCGCCACTTTTAGCTTTGAAGACGGCATTGCTACCGAAACTTTTTCAGCCATCTGGGCGTTGCGGATGCGTGTCAGCATGTCGCTGATCGGATCGCTCATACTCATATCGTTATCTCCTGCTTACCAGCTAGCCTTGGTCATACCAGGGACTTCGCCGCGCATTGCGATCTCGCGCAACTTACTGCGACCCAAACCGAACTTGCGATAAACGCCACGCGGACGACCAGTCAACGTGCAACGGTTACGCAGACGAACCGGACTTGAATTACGTGGCAACGCCTGAAATTTCAGACGAGCACCGAAACGCTCCTCATCAGAACGACCAGCATCATTGATGATAGCCTCCAACTCAGCACGCTTCTTGGCGTATTTTTCAACCGTCTTGCGCCGCTTCAGATCGCGGTTAATCACTGCAAGTTTCGCCATAATAGTCTCAGTTCTTGAACGGGAACTTGAAGGCGCCTAGCAGTGCACGCGCTTCATCATCGGTTTTTGCGGTAGTGGTCACGCTAATATTCATACCGCGCAACGCATCAATTTTGTCGTACTCGATTTCCGGGAAAATGATTTGCTCTTTAACGCCCATGTTGTAGTTACCACGGCCATCAAAACCCTTACCTGATATTCCACGAAAATCGCGAACACGAGGCAAAGCAACAGTAACCAAACGATCGAGGAATTCAAACATACGAGGGCCGCGCAATGTAACCATGCAGCCAATCGGG
>CAJBIL010000306.1 GCA_903953145.1 uncultured beta proteobacterium | reverse complement strand
GGTGAGTTGCATCAAGCGGCTGCCACGACCACCGGCGAGGATGATGGCGTAAGTCGAGCGCGTCAGGTGACTGACAAAGCGGCCGTGCATGGCCTGCGGGTCGTTGAGCGGCAGATCGTGGTGCATGTGTTGCTCCCTTGAATGCAAATCGGCATACCCGCCGCGTATTTTTTATTTGTGCCCACCCACTTGCTGCGGGTTGGGCTCCCTCTGGCGGGCGGGAGTATGGGTAGATACGGCGTGAATTAATTACGGATTGAGGACTCCCTCGCGCAGCAGGCGATCGATCTCGGCTTCGGCCTCCACCCAGTCACCCAGTTGGCGATCGCTATTGAAGCTACGGCGCTCGGCGATGAAATACGCAGCAACTTCGATATAGAAACGACGCTGATCCGGTGATAAAGCTTTGACCTTTGCCTTGGCGGCTACGGGCTTCTTCGCGACTGCGGGCTGCTTCGCCGCAACCGGTTTTGTCGCCTTGGCAGCAACCGGCTTGGCCGCGGGCTTCACGACCTTGGCAGTGCTTTTTGCCGCTGCCGGCTTTGCCGTGGTTGCGGGCTTGGCGGCAGGTTTTGCAGCAGGCTTGGCAGCAGTTTTAGCGGCTGCCGCAGGTTTTGCTTTTGCCGGTTTGTCACCGACCTTAGTTGGTGTTGCCATTACAGTCTCCTCTTTGTTGAAGGGTTAATCGTTATAGTTAAGCGAGAGTTTATACACCACGCATGTTTCAGTTTATTGACTTCGATCAATGCCCAAGCAGACGTCGCGCTAGCGCGGCGGCGCCTTGCAGGCCAATTTCGGGGTCAGTCACCACATGCACGGGCATCCGACGCGCCAGATCGGCATGCCCGGCCTTGGCATTGAAAGCCGCGAGAAAAGTGCCATTCCTCAGCAGCGGCATAATTTTTGCGGCGATGCCGCCGGCCAGAAAAACGCCGCCGCGCGCCAGCAGCGCCAGCGCCAAGTCGCCGGCAAAGGCACCGTAGGCGGCAAGAAAAACCTCTACCGTCTGTCGCGCGCTGACATTACCGCCCAAAGCGAGATCGGTAATTTCCGCCGGATCGGCAGTTGCCCCGGTCAGCGCGTGATGGATCGCGGCGATGCCCGGCCCTGAAATCACTTGTTCGGCGGTAACACGGCCGTGCGCCGCAAGCAGTTCCGTCCAGACCCGCGCTTGCATTGCATCGGCGGGCGCAAACCCGATATGCCCGCCTTCGCCGGGCAGAATCTTGAAGCTGCCAGCCGGATCATCCAAAGGCACCAGCGTAGCCATGCCCAGCCCCGTACCCGCGCCTATCACCAGTCGCACGCCATCGGCCAGAGGTTCGCCCGTCTGCAAGGCAAGGTGCTGGTCGGCCGACAGGGTGGCGATACCGGCGGCCACGGCGACGAAATCGTTGGCAAGCGTCAGCGGCATGCCCAATTGCTGCTCCAGCAGGGCAGCATCGGCTTGCCATGGCAAGTTGGTAAAGCGCGCCTGGCGGCCGTCGTCGCTCACCGGGCCGGCGATAGCCAGGCAGGCGCCCGTGACGCCTTCAAGTTCATCTGCAGCGTCGGTACAAAACTGCCGCAGCAACGCATCGGCACCGGAAAAGTCGGCGCTGGCGAGACGGCGTGTCAGGATGAAACGCGGGGTATCGCCGTCAAATTCGGCAATGCCGAGAAGCGCCTTGGTACCGCCCAAATCCCCCGCCAGAATTTTCATACGGCAACGGGGGCGGAAATGTGCGGATGCGGATCGTAGGCTTCGAGGGTGAAATCCTCAATGCGGAAGGCGAACAGATCGGTCACCGCCGGATTGATGCGCATGGTCGGCAAGGTGCGCGTTTCACGCGCGAGTTGCAGCCGGG
>CAJBIL010000305.1 GCA_903953145.1 uncultured beta proteobacterium | reverse complement strand
CTGCTCGCGGTGATCGGTGCCGAATACGTCATGCAGATGCTGCCCAATGGTACGCATGACTACGCCAAATTCATCAAGCCGTCTGAATTGTCCCGCTGGGCAAAAAGTGTCAACCTTGAACCGGATGAACTGATCGGAATGAGTTATAACCCATTAACCAAGCACTATGGCTTGGGGCGGGACACCAGCGTTAACTACCTGATGCATACCAAAAAGAGCATCTAAACCCGAAGCATCAGGTTTTTCTCACCATGATTTGATATTCAACAGTCAAGAAGTGATTCTGAATAACGTAGGTAAAATCAAGCTGACCAAAGCGGTGGCTCATCCATCAAGGAAATCTGTTCACGCATTTCGAGAATTCGATCCTGCCAGTAGCGTTGCGTGTTAAACCACGGAAATGCAACGACAAAAGCGGGGTCATTCCAGCGCCGTGCCAGCCAGCCAGCGTAATGAATCAGGCGCAAGGTGCGGAGCGCTTCAACCAGATGCAGTTCACGCGAATCAAAATCGAAGAAATCTTCGTAGCCGGCGAGCACATCCGCCAGTTGCCGGGACTGATCAGCGCGCTCGCCGGATAGCAGCATCCATAAGTCCTGCACTGCGGGCCCCATGCGCGCATCGTCAAAATCAACGAAATGCGGGCCACCGCCGTCCCCTTCTGTCCACAGCACGTTGCCGATATGGCAATCACCATGCAGGCGCAAGGCTTGAACCGGTCCTGCACGCTCAAAACATCGGCGTACACCATCCAGCGCCTGCTCAACGACTCCAAAATAGACGTCAGCCAGCTCATGAGGCAAAAAATCATTCGCCCGCAAAAAATCACGCGGCGCTTCACCGAATGATTGAACATCAAGCACTGCCCGTTCAGCAAACGACTTAAGTGCGCCGACCGCGTGAATGCGACCGATAAAACGCCCCATCCATTCGAGAATTCTTGCGCTGTCGAACTCCGGCGCCCGCCCACTCTGACGGGGAAAAACAGCAAAGCGCAGTTCGGCGTTTTTGTGCAGTGTCTGGCCGTTAATTAGAAGAGGGGCGACAACAGGCAATTCACGCGCTAGCAACTCGTCGACAAAGGCATGCTCCTCAAGGATCGCCGCATCTGACCAGCGACCGAAGCGGTAAAATTTGACGACCAGCGGTGCGCCCTCTTCCATAAATACTTGGTAGACGCGATTCTCGTAGCTATTGAGTGCAAGCAACCTGCCATCAGGCCGCAAACCGATACCCTCCAGCGCACCCAGCAATGAATCCGGCGTCAGAGAAGCAAAAGGAGTAAGTGTCAGATCGACATCCGGCAAGGTGTTCAAGCGGTCCCATCCTCACGTCGAAACTGGAATAACTCCTTATTGCATGCGGCGCAGGCAACAATGCGTTTCTGGTCATGCTGATCATCGAGCCCAAATTCCCGCTGTTCGCTTGAACCGCATTTCGAGCAAGCCAGCGATGCTGATTGCTGGAGATAAGCGTCCCGACTTGGTAAGGCGCGACGCGCCGACATTTGCCCCAAATGCAATGAAATCATTACAAATGAACCGATGAAAAACGTAAAAATGATGACGACCGGGATAGCCAGTTCCATAAATTCTCGAAAGCTCCAAAGCGGTTGCGCGCAATTTGTGCGCTGCGGGAGGATACACCCGTTTTTCATCGCACAGCGCAGCCACGAGCAACCGCACATTACGCAAGTCAGGGCAAACCGCTAAACTTCGCCTCCACGCACGCTACGACCATTCACATTTTACGAACACACGACTTATGGCAAGAGACTCCATCGAAATCAGTGAACAAGCCGGTGTCCGCTATCTGCACTTTTCTTCTGAATGGGTTCAGGGTGCTATGCGTGTGCGCAAGCCGAATGCCCTTGAACTGGCTTATACGCGAGAAATGATGTTCGGCCTGATCATGCGCGCAGCACCGTGGCCGCGCCACGCCCTGCTGATCGGCCTTGGCGCTGGTTCGCTTGCCAAATTTATTTATCACAAGCTGCCAAAAACAAAAATCACCGTGGTCGAAATCAATCCGCAAGTAGAAATCATTGCACGCCTGCATTTCAAGCTACCGGACGACCTTGCTCGTATTAATGTCGTGATTGGTGATGGTGCCGAATACATGCTCAAGGATGGACGCTATTTTGACGCTATTCTCGTTGACGGCTTTGATAAAAACGCGCGCTCGGGGGCGCTTGATACCCTGCCGTTTTATCAGGCTTGTCGCAACCGGCTGACGAGCAATGGCCTGCTTGCGGTCAATCTACTTAGCCATAACAAGGGTTTCCTGGCAAGCGCACGACGTATTAGTGAAGCCTTTGATGGGCGCACACTGACTCTCCCTCCTTGTGAAAGCGGTAACACCATTGCTTTTGCCACAGCAGGAGATCCGGTAACAGTCAATGCTGAAACATTGAGCGCCCGGGTTGCAAAGCTCAATGAAGAAACCGGCCTCAACCTGATAACGACACTGACCCGCTTGTTGCCTAAACTGACTACTTCACAGAACCAACTGAATATCTGAATACTTCTGACTATGCCGGTTTTTCATACGTTGCCTGACGATCAAATACAACTTGAAAAATCGGTACGATGTTCTAGCCTCAAAACAGACCCTGCCACCGACATGCCTCTAATCAGGCCATAACAAAAGACAGGGTAATAACAAGAATATGCCAGCACCTGCGCCGGAGCTTTCTTCGGCATTGCAGAACCATGAGTGACTGGAGAAAATCATGCTTTGTCTGGAAGATTGTCTGGATTTCAGCGACCTTGATCATGAAGAAATCGAGGCCATTGCCGAACACGAACACATCCCAATGATCTGTGCTGCCGAATTAGGCTGCGAATTACTCAAGACCCCGCTGGGTGTCGTGCAATTGCACACCATGGTGCTTGATGATCTGAACAATGCCATTGAGCATGGCCAACCAGAGCGCGCTGGGCGGTGGGCACAGGTTTATCAGCACCTGAGAACAACGCATCCAATTTCGCACGCTTAGCCTCAACGACTTGGGTGGTAGATACGTCAATTTGCAGAAGCCAAAATTCCTGATAACTCATTGACAAATTGACAAAAAATAACTTTTTGGATAACCTCAAAGCCGTACTATTTTTTGGAGCGAGCAAATGACGCCCTCTATATCCGGCACCCCAAGCAACGCGGTAAAAACGTCCGACCTGTATTCAACACAGGCACGCGCCAAACCGGCTTTGTCATCGGTCAGCACTTCTCCTGCCAATCCTTCACCGGACAAAGTCTCGCTGTCAGAAGAAGCCAAGAAGCTGCTTTCAGCAAAAGCTGTACTTTCCGCACCGGTAGCGACGGCCGTTGTCTCCAATGATCCACAAGTGGATAAAGTCGCAAAATCTGTCTACTCGTCACAGCAAGCGCAACGCTTGGCTGATATCTACCAAGACACAGCAAAATCTGCGCAGGAAACACCCTCCGCGACAATCAGCCAAAGTGTCTAAGATTTATGCAAAAGCCAGCGCCGATTTCTCCTGAAATGTTCTTCAAGCAACATTAACCATGGCGATTTCAGCAACCTCCGGCGGAGTTATCGCCGCCTACACGCAGGGAGCACAATTCCAGCAGACGCAGGCTCGGCGCAATGCGGAGCAAGCTGAGCGGGCTGCGCTCGCGTTACAGAATGAGGCCAGTCAGGCGCGGAATGAGGCTGACCGTGCGCAGGAAAATGCGCGTGCGTTGGAAGTGAGATCAGATCAAGCTCAAACCGACGCACGCGGTGCGCGTCAGGGGGTTGCTGCGATTAACTCACTCGGAGAAGTCAGCAAGGGATTAGACAACCTGCAACAACAAGCACGCAACGTATCAACCAACACGACAAGTAGCACAACAACATCCGCTCCTGCTGTAATCAATACGCAAGGGCAGACGACAGGTACCGTTATCAACGTTACTGCCTGAGTACCTACGTCCTGCCTGCCCCCGCGCTTGGATTGATGCTACTGAGCAGCCAATGTCAGAACATGCTGAGCCATCGCCTGCACGATAGGCTCAGCTTCACCGACTGCCGAAGCCAGCTCGAAACGCGCTTGTGGATGACGCACTCGCAATTCATCAAGGAGCAAAGGCAGATCGCGCTTGAGATGTCCGCCCTGGGCAATAAACATTGGCAAAACGACAATTCGATTGAATCCCTCGGCAAGCAACACTTCGGCGCACGGCGCGAGTTCTGGCGTCATGAATTCAAGAAAAGCCAGTTCGACCCGCAACGCCGGCGCCTGTGCACGAACAGAAGCACAAACACGACGCATTGGGCTGGCCCATTCGGGATCGCGTGCGCCGTGAGCAAAAAGAATGAGTGCAGTAGCGGTTGAAACGGTGCCGGTAGTCAATTCACAACTCCTGAAAATTGCATTAAGCCAAAAGGAAGCGCGCAGAATAGCGCGCTGCAAGTATTATCAGAAAGATTATCTGTTGCTTGGTTCCTCAATGCCCCCACAACAGCGCAATCAACAACAAATTAATCAGTAGTGAACTGGTAGCAACAACTCGCCAGACCAATACCGGATTGCGTGTAAGTAATGGCGTTGCCCTCAGACGCGCCACCGGGCGGGAAGCGCCGCGTTCAAGTGCGAGCAAAAACTCCTCGGCTGTTTCAAAACGCTGTTTTGAATCGCGGGCCAAGGCCTTCTGCAATAGATTATCGAGCCACTCGGGAATCTCCGGCCGCCAGCGCGTCGCTGGCAGAGGATCACCGAATTTTGGATGCTGGAACGGCTCAACTTCACCATAAGGATATTTGCGCGTCAGCAGGTGATACAGCGTGACGCCTGCGGCATAGAGGTCATGCGTTGTGTCGGCCGAGGTACCGGCAAACAGATCGGGCGCCATATAGCTTGGTGTTCCCGGATTGCCGCTGGCAGGCAAGGACGCCTCTCCCGAACTGAGGGCAACACCCAGATCAAGAATGCGCAACCTGCCATCAATACCCAGATGCAGATTATCCGGCTTGATATCGCGATGAGCGATGTCCAGTCGATGCAGCGCGGAGAGCCCTTTCATCAGCCGGATGCCATGTTGCACTGCATCGGCGACCGTAAAGTGCTGACCGGCATCGAGCATTTTTTGCAGGCTGGCGCCCTCATGCCAACTCATCAGAAAATAAAGGCAGCTACGTTGCTCGGCCGGCACAATCTGCGGGAAAAAGGGGGAAACGACCCGCCGTGCTCGCCACTCTTCGAGCAACAATGCAGTCGCAGCTTCAGCATCCCCCTCAAGCTCCGGGCGTAAAGTCTTGAGCACCATGCGCTGCCCGCTTTGCACGTCGCGCACGCGGTAGAGCAGCGTTACACGCGAGTCGTGCAGCACCTCCTCAATCGTCAGGCCGTCAATTTCCTGCCCAATTTTAAAGCGGGGCGGCAACGGCAATCGCGCACCCTGCGCGAGGCTGTCACGACAATTTGCGGGGGGGAGTGACTGCACGTCGACGACAATTGCCGTGGCGTTGTCCTGTCCGTCCTGCGCCAATGCCAGACTGGTCAACGCTGCGGCAGCGCGTTGCGCATCGGGCTGCTCAAGCAGCACATCGGCCAATCGCTGATCAGGCAAAGCCCCCCAGACACCGTCAGAAACCAGCAAAAAGCGGTCGCCAACCTCCAACTCTCCGTCAGCAATATCGAGCAGCAAATGCGCATCAAGACCGACGGCACGCGCCAGTACGTTTTTCAACTCTGGATGATCCCAGAGATGATCCACTGTCAAGCGCGACAAACAACCGCCACGCAGCAGATAAAGCCTTGAATCACCGGCATGCGCGCAAACATAGCGGCTGCCCCGCAAAACCAGCGCCGTGAGTGTCGTGGCCATGCCGGAAAGTTCGGCATCGCGCGCTGCCTGAGAAATCACCCAGCGATTGAGTGCCGTGACCACCTTATCGAGCGCACGCGGCACGGCCCAAGTGTCCGGCGTTGCGTAGTAATCGGACAGCAAGCCACGCACGGTATATTCGGCAGCCTCGCGGCCACCACGATGGCCGCCGATCCCATCCGCCACGGCCGCCAGCACGCCCTTATTTTCAAGATCAACGCCAGCAGGCGTAACAACGCCACAAAAATCCTCGTTACGCTCACGCGGGCCGGTAAGGGACGAATGGCCGACAGCGACTTGCAATGGCATGATCGAAGTCTCGAAAAATAGAAACGGGTCGCAAGCTACTTTACTCGCGACCCGCAGACCTTAGCTAAAGAATCAGATTGTTGCTACGGTCAGATTCTTGCTGCGGTCAGATGTGATGCGCCCCAAGTCGTGCGCCAGCGGGTTTTAACGCCGGTTAATCCGGCCAGGGCGAGCAGTGCCAGCCCGGCAAAGATCAGAAACCCAATCTGGTAGCTGCCGGTGGTCTGTTTTGCGTAGCCAAGCGACGAGGCCAGATAGAAGCCACCTACGCCGCCAGCCATGCCGACCAACCCGGTCATGACGCCGATTTCCTTGCGGAAACGCTGTGGCACCAATTGAAACACGGCGCCATTACCCATGCCCAAAGCGAGCATTGCGCAGACAAAGGCTACCAGCGCCATCCATGCTTCCGGCAAACCGATACTGACGATGGCGAGAAAAATGGCAGCGAATACGTACATCACCGACAGGCTCTTGATGCCGCCAATGCGGTCAGCGACGTTACCGCCGATGGGCCGCACCAGCGAGCCGGCGAAGACGCAGGCGGCAGTGAAGAAACCCGCCATCTTGGCATCCAGCCCATATTGCGTGTTGAAGTAGATGGTCAGCGATGAAGCAAGGCCGACAAAACCACCGAAAGTCACCGAGTAGAAGAACATGAACCACCACGCGTCCTTGTCTTTCAGCACCTTCATGTATTCGGCAAAGGATTTCGGTGGCGGGCACTCGGGAGCGTCCTTGGCGACGATCAGATAGAAGATAAACACCAGCACCAGCGGGATCAGCGCCAACCCGAAGACATTGGTCCAGCCAAAAGCAATGGCCAGACTGGGGGCAACCAGCGCCGCAATCGCGGTACCCGAGTTACCGGCACCGGCAATACCCAGCGCAGTCCCCTGATGCTCGGGTGGATACCAGCGCGAGGCGAGCGGCAATGCAACAGCAAACGAAGCACCGGCAACACCAAGAAAGACACCAAGAATCAAGGTGTGTTCATAGCTGTGAATGCCGAAGTACCACGCCACGAACAGACTGATGATCACAATGACCTGGCCAATCGCACCAGCCATCTTCGGCTTCAGGTGATCAACCAGCAAACCCATGACAATGCGCAGAATGGCGCCCGCCAGCACTGGAGTGGCGACCATCAGGCCCTTCTGTGCATGCGTCAGGGCGAGATCCTTGGCAATCTGCACACCTAGCGGCCCAAGCATGACCCAGACCATGAAGGCGAGGTCAAAGTAGAGAAATGCAGCAAGCAGTGTCGGGCGATGCCCGGCTTGCCAGAATGACTTGTCCATTGTTAGCCCTTAAATTTCAAGGAAAACTTGACCGCCCTCGACCTTGGTCGGGTAACGACGCGCGCAACCAACATCCGGTGCAATAGCTTCACCGGTATCGAGACGCAATTTCCATCCGTGCAAAGAACAGGTGACCTGCTCACCATGCACCAGCCCTTGCGAAAGCGGACCGCCCTTGTGCGGACATTTGTCACGCAGTGCGAAAACGCCGTCGCTGGAAGTACGAAAGACGGCGATATCACCTTCTGCCGATGTCACGACGCGGGACCCCAGTTGTGGGATGTCTTCAACCTTGCAGATCATTTTCCATTCAGCCATTTTATTTCTCCGATTCCTGGATTCTTAGATTTTTAGATTCTTCAAATCTACCGCTTTCAACGTGCCCCGACGGAAACACCCTTGGGGCACAAAGAGCGCTTAAATCAATCAAACGCTGAGCAACTCGAATTCTTTCTTCTCAACCCCGGCTACGCGCTCGGCCCATGGGTCTTTGGCGTCTTTCAGTTCATCAACGAGTCGGGCGTAGAGTGCCTTGCGATTTTCTTCATCTTCGAGGACTTTGCCCTTCACATGATCAAGGCCAACGCGTTCGAGGTAGTGGCAGGTGCGCTCAAGGTAGAAACCTTCTTCGCGATAGAGTTGAAGGAAGGCGCCTGAATATTCCATAACCTCCTCATCGGTCTGCACCTTGACGAAGAACTGCGCGACTTCCGTCTTGATGCCGCCATTACCACCCACATAAAGCTCATAACCCGAATCGACACCGATCACACCAACGTCTTTGATACCGGCCTCGGAGCAGTTGCGCGGGCAACCGGAGACGGCCAGTTTGACCTTATGCGGCGCGTACATATCAAACAACATGCGCTCCAGCTTGACGCCCATATCCATCGCCAATTTTGTACCAAAGCGGCAGTGTTCCATGCCGACACAGGTTTTCACCGTACGAATCGACTTGCCGTAAGCGTGGCCGGAAACCATGCCCGCCTTACCGAGATCTGCCCAGATATGCGGCAGGTCTTCTTTCTTGATGCCGAGCAGGTCGATACGCTGACCGCCGGTCACTTTGACGGTTGGTACGTTGTATTTTTCGGCGGCATCGGCAATGGCGCGCAATTCGGCGGGCGTCGTCAGGCCGCCCCACATGCGCGGCACCACCGAGTAGGTGCCGTCTTTCTGGATATTGGCATGTACGCGCTCGTTGATCAGGCGCGAGCGCGGATCGTCCTTGGCCTCTTTCGGCCAGGTTGAAATCAGGTAATAGTTGAGCGCCGGGCGGCACTTGTCGCAGCCATCAGGCGTCTTCCACTCCAGGGCACGCATGATGTCGTGGATTTTTGTCAGATGCTGCTGGCGGATTGCGTCGCGAACTTTCTGATGCGAATGATCGGTACAGCCACACACCGGCTTTTTATCCGACGCAGCCGGCGAGTAAGCGCCACCAATCGTCGAAGCAAGTATCTGCTCGACCAGACCGGCACACGAGCCACAGGAAGAAGCTGCCTTGGTATGTTTTTTCACATCATCGAGTGAGAACAGGCCTTTTTCCTTGATCGCCTTGACGATGACGCCTTTGCTCACACCATTACAACCGCAGACTTCTGCGCTATCAGCCATCGAGGCGGCTTTGCTCTGTCCCTGGTGACCGACGTCGCCCACCAGCGATTGACCAAAAATCAACTGGTCGCGAATGTCGTGAATATCACGCCCATCCTTCAGCAACTGGAAATACCATGGGCCATCGGCCGTATCGCCATAAATAACGCCACCGACCAGCTTGTTGTCCTTGATCACCAGCTTTTTGTAAACACCGCCGGCTGCATCGTTGAGGATGATTTCCTCGAAACCGTCGCTCTCCTTGCCGCCGATGAAGTTACCCGCCGAGAAGAGGTCGATGCCCGTTACTTTGAGCTTGGTCGACGTTACCGAACCGGTATAGCGGCCAATACCGTAGTTGGCCAAGTGATTAGCCGCGACCTTGCCCTGCTCGAAAAGCGGCGCAACGAGGCCGTAAGCGATGCCACGGTGGGTAACACACTCGCCGACTGCATACACCTTCGGGTCATACGTTTGCAAGGTGTCGTTCACGACAATACCGCGATTACAGTAGATGCCGGCCGACTCAGCCAGCGCCGTATTCGGGCGAATCCCGACCGCCATAACAACCAGTTCGGCCGGAATCTGCATGCCATCCTTGAAGCGGATCGCTGCCACACGGCCACTCTCGCCGGCAACCAGCATTTCGGTCTGTTTTTGCAACAGGAACTTGAGGCCACGGTCTTCAAGCGACTTCTGCAACATCTTGCCGGCTGTTTCATCAAGCTGGCGCTCAAGCAGCCACGGGCCCAGATGCACCACGGTCACATCCATGCCGCGCAGCATCAGGCCGTTGGCCGCTTCCAGGCCAAGCAGGCCGCCGCCAATCACCACTGCATGCTTGTACAGCTTGGCAGCGTCGATCATATCGTCCGTATCCTTGATGTCGCGATACGAGATAACACCCGGCAGATCATTGCCCGGCACCGGCAACATAAAAGGATTAGAGCCGGTGGCGAGCAGCAAGCGGTCGTAGGGTTCTTCA
Source organism: uncultured beta proteobacterium (assembly GCA_903953145.1). Taxonomy (GTDB): domain Bacteria; phylum Pseudomonadota; class Gammaproteobacteria; order Burkholderiales; family Rhodocyclaceae; genus CAJBIL01. The sequence goes on along the minus strand of CAJBIL010000305.1, from coordinate 1,868 downwards.
GTACCGTCGGCGGCGATTACCATGCGCTTGACACGATCAATCTTGGTGACGGTCTTGCCGAGGTGCAACTTGATGCCGTTATCGGCGTACCAGGCATGGTCGTTGAGGATGATGTCCTGCACCGTCATTTCACCGGCCAGCACGGGCGACAGCAAAATGCGGTTGTAGTTGGGATGCGGTTCGGCGCCAAATACCGTGATTTCGTACTGATCCGGCGCAATCTTGAGCAACTCCTCAATCGTGCGAACCCCTGCCATGCCGTTGCCGACCATCACCAGTTTTTGTTTGCTCATGTTTCAGACTCCAGTAAGTGCGGTTTTGTTTTCCTGAACGCACTACTGCAATCACCATGCCAAGCAACAAGCCTGCTGATTTATATCAATTTTTTATAGCGGAGCATGAATGGAAGAGAGCGCAACGCACTGTTTCGGGGCGAAAATTCCGAAACGGTGCGGAAAAATGGTGCATCGCACATAGGCGAAGAATTTAGGGATTGCACGCGGCACCGATAACAGCTTGATCGCACGGCATGCCTGAAAGGCGCATGGATAGGCGATCTAGCACATACACCTGCTGAAGAGTGGCGTATTTACTGGCTGTTAAGCCAGTGATTGTTCTAGATCACCAGTTGGCGCGGGCTACAGCGGTGTTTAACTTTAGATAGACAAAAAACACAGAAACGGGCGCCATGCACTGCGCCCGCAAGGCCAATCAGTAGCTTGGCAAACTGGCCTGTTCGGATGAACCACCGATCACGCCGCAAACCACGCGCGGCCCCCCTCCACCAAGCGGAGCGGGATGATCTGCGTGGTTGTCGCCACCCGCATGAACCATCAGCGAACGGCCTTTAAGATCAGCCATTTTTAACCTGGGGGCGAGTACCGGGTTGGTCGCTACACCCGCCACATCGACAAACAAGGCGGGTAGATCACCGAGATGCCCGTTGCCCCAGGGCAAACCGTGCTGCTTGCTGGCAGCCGGGTCGTAATGTCCGCCGGCAGCCAGGGCGGGAACCATTTTTCCGTTCAAATCCTTGGCCCCACAGGCCGGGTTTTCATGCACATGAAAACCATGCAGCCCGGGAGGCAAGCCGGCCAGTGAGGGCGTAAAAACAAGCCCGTAAGTAGTTTCACTAACCACCACTTGCCCGACAGACTGACCGACACCCTTATCGTCAACCATATTCATCGGGACAGTGATATCCGCATAGGCAACGGCACAAGCCGAAACCGCACTCGCCGCCAACAACAATCTGAATCGTGCATTCATGAAATTCTCCCTGATTCGTTAAAAGACAGGACAACCAGCCGAGCTAAAAAGGAGTGAACCGAAATTCGGCTACTTTGTCATTGCCTTGATCAGACACTTAATGCACGGGACGGTTCGCCTCAAACCACGGCCAGCCCGTTACCTTCAAGCGCCACAATGGCTTTGGCCTGATTGAAGTCATCGGCGTAGCCACTGGCGTAAAGACAGCAGGCCAACTGGTTGGCCAGCGGCTGCGGGAGTGGCGAATGCCCGTCAAGCACGGCACGCATCCAGTCAACGGTTGCTTTGGCCGCTGAATCATCGGGCAATTGTGGCAGCGACTTCAGGCTGTCATGCTCGGCTTCAAAAAGCAGATCACAGGCACCGTCATGCAGATGCTCAATACGTGGACGACGTTTGGGGTTGGCAAAAGGCTCCCCCTCGGTTGCTCGGAACAACAGCGCATGCGCACCAATCTGGCCGAACACGGCACGCATCATGTCCATGTAAGCCGGGTGAGTTGCAGCGGCCATGATGACCCCTCGCCCGGCAAAGGGATCGAGCATTTTCACAAGGCTGTGCGCACTATTTCGCACCCCAAGAATCGCACGCTTGGAGAG